>NZ_JBFAMX010000101.1:0-26448 GCF_040659615.1 Nonomuraea sp. NPDC049784 | reverse complement strand
GCGGCGTCGCCGGAGCCGTCGCGGGCATCTTGATCACTCCAGCAGTCGCGATATTCCTCCACAAAAAGCAAGCTCAGCGGCCCCACCGTGACCCTGGCGAATCGCGGCCTTCGCGCGCCGCCTGGAGCTGTCCGGCGCCCACGTGCAGCGCGGGAGCGTCGACGAACTGCTGATCACCGGCATGGCCGCGCCCGATGTCGGACGGCTGGCGGCAGCCGAGAGCGTGCCGTTGTTCGAGCTGACCCCGCGGCGCGCGTCCCTGGAGGAGGCGTTCATGGAGCTCACCCGCGACAGCGTCGAGTACGGAGTGGCACGATGATCGACACAGGTGTGCTGAAAGCGGAGTGGACCAAGTTCAGCAGCATCAGGGCCACCATGGTGTTGTCACTGGCCATCGTGGCGGTCGCGGGGTTGCTGGGGTGGCTGTTCAGCACCGCGGCGGCCACCGAGTACGCGGAGGCCACGGCGCAGGAGCGGCTGGACTTCCAACCGCTGACCCTGGGCATGCGGGGGCTGTTCATCGTGCAGTTGCTGGTCGCCGCACTTGGCGTGCTGGTGGCCTCGTCGGAGTACGGCTCCGGCACGATGCGGGCCACCCTGGCCGCCGTGGGCAGCCGCGGCCGGCTGCTGGCCGCCAAGTCGGGGATGGCCGTGCTCACCGCGCTGCCGGTGAGCGTGGCCGCGGTGTGGCTGATGTTCGTGACGAGCCAGATGGCGCTGTCCGCGGGCGGGGCGCCGTCCCTCATGCCGGGCGATCCCGGCGTGCTGCGGCTGCTGCTGCTCGGGCCGGTCGTGTTCACGTTGCTGGCGCTGTTCGGCCTGTCGCTGGGTTTCCTCCTGCGAGGTACGGCCGCCGCGGTGAACGTCAGCACCGCCTTCCTCCTGCTTCCCGTCTTCGCCTCGTCCTCACCCGGCTTCCTGCGCCACCTGCTCGGCACCTACTGGCCCAGCATGGCCGCCTTCCAGGCCGTCTCCGGGACGTCCGAGCTGCCGGGATGGGTGGGGTTCGGATTGCTCGTCGGGTTCGTGGCGGTGATGCTGTTCGCCGCGTTCGTCCAGTTCAACAAGCGCGATGCCTGACTACGCTGGACCGAGGAGGTGGGTAGCGTGGGCGAACGGCTGCTCGTGGTCGACGACGAGCCCACCGTCAAGGAGCTGCTCTCCGCGACGTTACGGTTCGCGGGTTTCACGGTGAGCTCGGCGGAGAACGGCGCCCAGGCGCTGGAGTCGGCCAGGCGCGACCCGCCGGACCTGGTCCTGCTCGATGTCATGCTGCCCGACCTCGACGGGTTCGAGGTGATCCGCCGGCTGCGGAGCCTGCCCAGGGGTGGAGGGCGGGCGGGCCCGGTGCCGGTGTTGTTCCTGACGGCGCGCGACGCCACGGCCGACAAGATCAACGGGCTCAGACTGGGCGGCGACGACTACGTGACCAAGCCGTTCGACCTGGAGGAGCTGCTGGCCCGCATCAGGGCCATACTCCGCCGCACGGGCGCGATCCCCGGCGACCACACGCTGGTGGTCGGGGACCTCGAGGTCGATCCCGACGGCCACCAGGTGACCCGGGCGGGCCGTCCGGTACGGCTGTCGCCGACCGAGTTCAGGCTCCTGCTCCACCTGGTGCTCAACGCCGGGCGGGTGCTGCCCAAGTCGCAGATCCTGGAGCACGTGTGGCGGTACGACTTCGCCGGCGACACGAGCATCGTGGACACGTACGTGAGCTATCTGCGGCGCAAGCTGGACACCGGCGAGCCCAAGCTCATCCACACCGTCCACGGCGTCGGCTACGTGCTGCGCAGGCCGAGGCGATGATCGGCCGGCTGTCGCTGGTCGCGCGGCTGCTGGGCATCGCGGTCATGCTGCTGCTGGTGGGCCTGGTGGTGATCAGCTCGGTGGTCCTACGTCAGCTGGAGACCCAGCTCATGACCCGCGTCGACACCCAGCTGGAGCCGATGGGCCGGGTGTTGTCCGTGATGCCGCCGGACCTCGCGACCCGGTTGCAGGGGCAGCAGATCCCGGTGGGACAGATCGACCTGATCGGGAAGGGGCACGCGGCGTACCTGTCGGCCGACGGCACGGTGCTGCGCGAGCTGGGCGATCCTGTGCGGCTCGACCTGCCCCGGCTCGACGCCGCCGCCGTGGCGGCCCGCGCCGGCGAGCCGTTCACGGTGACCGGCTCGGACGGCGAGGAGTGGCGGGCGGTGACCCTGCCACGCACCGGTACGGACGTCAGCGGGGCCGCGTATACCGGCGTGGTCGCGGCCGTTTCACTCGACGGGATGCACTCGACGATCACCCGCCTCGGACTGGCCTGCCTCCTCGCGGGCTCGGTGCTGCTCTGCGTGCTCGCGCTGGCGGGCGGGTTCGCGATCAGGGCGGGACTTGCGCCGTTGCGCCGGGTGGAGGAGACGGCGGCGGCCATCGCGGACGGCGACCTGACCAGGCGAGTGCCCGAGCCGGCCGGCGCCTCCACCGAAGTGGGCAGGCTGGCCCGGTCGCTCAACAAGATGCTCGCCCAGATCGAACAGGGGGTCGCGGCGAAGGTGGAGTCGGAGGCGCGCATGCGCAGGTTCGTGGCGGACGTCAGCCACGAACTGCGCACGCCGCTGTTCGGGATCAAGGGCTTCTCGGAGCTGTACCGGATGGGCGGCACCGAGGCCGGGCCCGCGCTGGCCCGCATCGAGAGCGAGTCCGGCCGCCTCGCGCGGCTGGTGGACGACCTGCTGCTGCTCGCGGGGCTCGACGAGAGCGACGGTCCCGGGCTCGACCTCACCCCGATGGATCTCCGTACGCTGGCCGCCGACGCCAGGCACGACTTCGCCGCGCTCGACCCGTCCAGGCCCATCGCCTTCACCGGACCTTCCGGCGGCCCGGCGGCGAGCGCTCCCGTACTGGGCGATGAGGCCCGGCTGCGCCAGGTGGTCAGCAACCTCGTCGGCAACGCCGCCACCCACACGCCCCCGGGCACGCCGGTGCGGATCGGCGTCGGCACGGAGGACGGGGAGGCGGTGCTGACGATCGCGGATGAGGGGCCGGGGCTCAGCGCCGAGGAGGTGGCCAGGGTGTTCGACCGGTTCTATCGGACGGACGGCTCTCGCACCCGCACGACCGGAGGCGCGGGGCTCGGGCTGGCCATAGTCCGCTCCATCGTGGCCGCCCACGGCGGCCGGGTGGAGGTCCGTTCCGCACCTGGCGAGGGAGCGGCGTTCCAGGTCCGCCTCCCGGCCGCCGACTCCCGCTGAACCCGGCGTCCGGCGGGCCCGGCCAGCAGGACGTCGGGGGCGAAGCCGAAGCGATTCCGATGATCGTCAGGTGTCCCGAACCCCGCGGCCAGGGCCTGGGCCAGTGGAGCGCTTCTGGGGCCTTGAGTCCCTCCTCGAAGAGCGCTTGTGCGGCGCGTTCGAGGATGTCCAGACCGCCGGGGGTGGTAACGGGCCGTTCGGCGGGCAATAGAGCAGCGTGAGATCTGGCTCGTGAGCCAAGTCGATCGAATCTGTCACCGTCCGATGTCACACTGTGACGGTGGCCAAGCCCAGGTACTTCAACACCACCGGACCGTGCGACCCCCGGCTCCACTACGTGTTGCCATCGCAGCCCCGGTTGCCGGAGGCGCGCGAGTTGATCGACCTGGATCGCTTCTTCGTGATCCACGCTCCGCGTCAGTCGGGTAAGACGACCATGCTGCATTCCCTGGAGCGTGAGCTCACCAAGGAAGGCGCCGCCGTGGCGGTGACGATCTCCTGCGAGGAGGCCTCCGTGGCGGGCGACGACTACGAGGCCGCAGAGTTGATCCTGCTGGACGAGCTCCGGTGGACCACCAACTCGGCGCCCAACCCCTGGCCTGAGGCCGCTCCGGGTAAACGGCTGGGCGCCGCTCTCCAGGCGTGGGCAGCCCAGTGCGAGCTCCCGCTCGTGTTGCTCATCGACGAGATCGACGCGCTGTACGGGGAGAGCCTGATCGCGGTCCTGCGGCAACTACGCCGCGGCCACAACAATCGCCCCAGAGGCGTTCCGTTCCCCAACTCCGTGGTGTTGTGCGGGCTGAGGGACGTGCGGGACTACAAGATCGCCTTCGGTGGCGACCCCTCCCGACTCGGCGCGATCAGCCCCTTCAACATAGCGGTCAGGTCGCTTCGCCTGGACGACTTCACCCCGGAGGACATCAGGGAGCTGTACGGCCAGCACACTGCGGAGACCGGGCAGGAGTTCACCAAGGAAGCCCTCACCGCGGCCTTCGAATTCACCCGCGGACAGCCCTGGCTGATCAACGCTCTGGCTTGGGAGATCACCTTCGAGATGCGGGTCCCTCCAGAGGAACCGATCACCGCCGGGCACATGGAGCAGGCCAAAGAGCGACTCATCCGCGCCCGCGCCACCCACCTGGATTCTCTTGTCGCCAAGCTGTACGAACCCCGGGTCAAGCGAGTGCTCGAACCGGTGCTCGCAGGCACGATGGTCAACGTCGACGAAGCCTTCACCGACGACTTCTCCTACGTGCGTGATCTCGGCCTGGCGGCCATGGGATCCTCCGTCGAAATCGCCAACCCCATCTACCGCGAGGTCATCCTCCGCGTGCTGGGCGCCGGTGTGGAAGCCAACGTCCATGACAATTCGCGGTCTTTCGTCCTCCCCGACGGCCGTCTGGACGTGCTCAACCTGTTGCGTGAGTTCACCGCCTTCTGGAAGCAGCACGGCGAGACGCTGGCCCGTGGCACCACCTATCATGAGGCCGCGTGCCAGATCATCCTCATGGCCTACCTGCACCGGATCGTCAACGGCGGCGGCTTTCTCGACAGGGAATACGCGGCGGGCACCGGACGGCTGGATGTCTACCTGCGCTGGCCGTACGGCGAGCGGCAGGTGCAGCGGGAGGCCATGGAGCTCAAGGTGTGGCGGCCCGGTCAGCGGGATCCGGTGGACGAGGGCCTCGCGCAGCTCGACCGCTATCTGGACCGGCTTGATCTCGAAACCGGCTACCTGGTGGTCTTCGATCGCCGCCCTGAGGCGTCGCCGATGGAGGAGCGCGTCCGGTTCGATCAGGACCGCACCCCCGCGGGCCGGCAGGTCACCGTGCTGCGGGCGTGAGGGTGGGCATCGGAGTCGTCGAAGGCGGCCTGATCGCCTACGCGAAGGCCTGCTGGCAGGCGTCTCTGGTCGGCAGCGTGGACTGGCTGGTGCCGGTCTTCACTCAGCCCCTCCGAGAGAGCCGGCTCTAGAGGTTTCACTCAGCGAGCCACACCTCCCTTACGCCGGTAATTACGCAACGAGTCGGCGTAGCGGCTTTAGGCGGGGGTTTGGGGGGCCGCGCCCCCCAATGTCACAGCGCGAGCGCCCTCATGCGCGAAGCGCCCCATCGCGAGGACCGCGCCTTTGAGCTGGGGGTTCGGGGGGCCGTGCCCCCCGATGTCACTGCCTGAGCTCTATGCGCGAAGCGCTATCCAGCGAAGACCGTCGTTTCCCCTGCTACTACTTGCGCTTGTTGACCTCCTCGGTGAGCTGCGGCACCACCTGGTGCAGGTCGCCCACCACGCCGTAGTCGGCCAGCTCGAAGATCGGCGCCTCCGGGTCCTTGTTGATCGCCACGATCGTCTTGGCGGTCTGCATCCCGGCCCGGTGCTGGATGGCCCCGGAGATGCCCGCCGCGATGTACAGCTGCGGCGACACGGTCTTGCCCGTCTGCCCCACCTGGAACTGGTGCGGATACCACCCGGCGTCCGTGGCAGCGCGCGAGGCACCCACGGCGGCGCCGAGGGAGTCGGCCAGCTGCTCGATGATCGAGAAGTTCTCGGCCGAGCCGACGCCGCGCCCGCCGGAGACCACGATCGCGGCCTCGGTCAGCTCGGGACGGGCGCCCTTCTCCTGCTTGACCCGCTCGACGACGCGGGCCGCCTTGGCGGCGTCGGACAGCGTGACCGGCACCTCCTCCTCGGCCCCGGCGCCGGCGGAGGCCGCGGGGGCGGTCGAGTTGGGGCGTACGGCCACGATCGGCGTGCCCTTGCTCACCTTGGACTGCACGTTGATGCCGCCACCGAAGATGGACTGGTCGGCCACGAAGCCCTCGCCCAGGCCCACCGCGTCGGTGATGACCCCGGAGTCGGTCTTGATGGCGAGGCGCCCGGCGATCTCCTTGCCCTCGGGCGTGGCGGCCACGAGCACGGCGGCCGGCGACTTCTCGCCCACGAGGTGGGCGAGCAGCTCGGCCTTGGGCGCGACCACGTACTCCACGATGTCGCTCGACGGGGCTACGTAGATCTTCTCGGCGCCGTACTCGGCCAGCCTGGCCTTGGCCTCCGGCGTGATGCCGGGGCCCGCCCAGACGGCGGAGGGCGTGCCGAGCGAGCGGGCCAGGGTCAGCAGCTCCAGCGTGACCTTCTTGACCTCGCCTTCGACCTGCTCAACGAGAACGAGAATCTCCGACATTTCTCTAAATACTCCCGTTCTCAGATGAACTTCTTGGACGCGAGGAAGTCGGCGGCCTTCGCGCCACCGTCGCCCTCATCCTTGACGATCGTCCCGGCCGCACGCGGCGGGGCCGCGGCGAAGTCGACGACCGAGGACCAGGCGGCGGCCAGGCCCACCTGGGCGGCGTCGATGGACGCGTCGCCGATGGCCAGCGTCTCGACCGGCTTCTTCTTGGCCGCCATGATGCCCTTGAACGACGGGTAGCGCGGCTCGTTGATCTTCTCGACCACGGAGACGACGGCCGGCAGCGTGGCCTCGACCTTGTCGAAGCCGTAGTCGGTGATGCGCTGGATCGCGATCGAGGTGCCGTCGACGTCGACCTTGTTGGCCAGCGTGAGCTGCGGCGTGCCGAGGCGCTCGGCCAGCATCGCGGCCAGCACGCCGGTGCGCGCATCGGTGGACTCGGAGCCCAGGATGACCAGGTCGAACCCGATCTTCTTGAGCACCTGCGCCATCGCGTACGAGGTGGACAGCGCGTCGGAGCCGTGCAGCGCGTCGTCGCTGAGGTGGACGGCCTTGTCGGCCCCCATGGCCAGCGCCTTGCGGATGGTCTCGGTAGCTTTGCCGGGACCCATGGTGAGCACGGTCACCTCACCACCGTGGGCCTCCTTGAGCCGCAGCGCCTCTTCGACCGCGTACTCGTCAAGCTCGTTGACCACGCCGTCGGCGGCGTCGCGGTCGAGCGTCTTGTCATCGGACCGCAGCTTGCGCTCGGTCGCAGTGTCGGGGACCTGCTTCACGCAGACGACGATGTTCATGGCCGGTGGCCGACCTCCCGTGTTCGCGTGCGCCACCGCCACGCTGCGATGGACGCCGAATGCAATGCTGTCCAGACTGCCAGGTGACCACCGGGCCACCGACAGTGGGTGTGCTTCAGTTTTCCGCGAGCCATGTTACCCATGGGTAGCTTAACCGCAAACCTACAGGTACTCACTATACAGAACTTTGTTCGGTCTAGGCCGACAGCAGGAAGACGATCCCCACCACCAGGGCCGTGCCGGCGAAGAGCGCCAGTGTGAACGTGCTGAACAGCGCCGCCAGCCCGAAGCACAGCCCGACGGCCCCCGCCACACTGGCCAGGTCCGCGATCATCCGGCTTCGCCGGTAGGGGCTGTGCGAGAACAGCGCCACCGCGGCGTCGGACACCACGGCCAGCGCGTACGCCGCCAGCAGGAACAGCGCCACCTCGGGCAGCGGCCCGCGGGCGGCGGCGGCCAGCAGCGACACGAACAGCCCTGAGCCGATCAGCCAGCGCCTGCGTACCTTCTCCCGGTGCCTCGCCCTCGACTCCTCCACCGACCTGCGATGCCGCTCCTTGCCCGGTCGCCACTCCCTGGTGGCCGCGTCCTCGGCGGCACGCACCGCCCGGGGCGGGATCTCGCGTACGTGGGAAGCGGGCTCGACTCCGAGCCTGGCACAGAGCTGCACGGCCGTGGGCCGCGCGGACGGGTCGGTGGACAGGCACTCACGTAACAGCGGCCCCAGCCACTCCGGAACGCCCTCCAGATCGGGCGGGTGATGCACCACCCGGTAGGCGACCGCGGAGGCGGGCCCCTGCCCGTACGGCTGGCGCCCGGTCGCGGCGTAGGCCAGCGTCGCCCCGAAGGAGAACACGTCCGCCTCCATGCCCGCGCTCTTGCCCTCGAGCACCTCGGGCGCCAGGTAACCGGGCGTGCCCACCACCGCGCCGGAGGCCGTGACCGACAGCGAGTCGAGCGCGCTGGCGATGCCGAAGTCGATCACGACGGGCTCGCCCTCGGCCATCATCACGTTGGCCGGTTTGAGATCGCGGTGCACCACCCCGGCCTCGTGCATGGCGAGCAGCGCGTCGGCCAGGCCGGAGGCCAGCCTGCGCAGGTCGGTGACGGGCCCGGGCGTGGCGCTGAGCGGGCGGCCCTGGACGTAGCGGGTCACGAGGTACGGTCTGGCGCCCTCCAGCGAGGCGTCGAGCACTTCCGCCACGTGCGGCCCGCCGACCCTGCGCATGGTCTCCACCTCGCGCGCCAGCCGGGCCAGCGCCCCGCCGTCGGCGGCGACGTGGGAGTGGAGCACCTTGACCGCGACCGTACGGCCCTCGGTGTCGAGCGCGAGGTGCACCTCGCCGAACCCGCCCGCCCCGAGCCGGGAAAGGAGCTCATATGGGCCGAGGTGCTCGCTCATACCCTCATCTCTCCCCCCGAGAGCCCGCGGGGACACTCAGGACCAGGGCGTCAGGAACCCCAACCCGAGGTCGCCGAGCAGACTGTCGATGATTCCGGTGATCAGTCCGATCGTGCTCTGCTTGGCGTCGCCCGCCAGGTCGTTGATCACAGATTCCGGCGCCCGCCACGGCGACCACACCGGGTCCTGCCCCAGCGCGAACATCACCGCGAACAGCGCCGCCGTGCCCACCAGCACAACCGCGACCAGCGCCGCGCCGGGACTGC
This sequence comes from Nonomuraea sp. NPDC049784, assembly GCF_040659615.1. Taxonomy (NCBI): domain Bacteria; kingdom Bacillati; phylum Actinomycetota; class Actinomycetes; order Streptosporangiales; family Streptosporangiaceae; genus Nonomuraea; species Nonomuraea sp. NPDC049784. Next base: position 17,563 of record NZ_JBFAMX010000101.1, on the reverse strand, counting down.
GCAGCACGCCGATGAGCGAGCGGGTGACGGCCTTGCGCGGCGCGCCGCCGCCCGGCAGCACGAACAGGCCCGCCGCGAAGGCGCCCGCCGCGTACGAGGCCGCCTCGTTGACGCCCATCCTGCCCGCCCAGTAGAGCGCGCCCCAGACGCACACGCCGAACAGCAGCGCCAGCGGCACGTGCACCGCCGTCACGAGCGCGGACTTGGCCAGCGCCCACGGGGTGCCGACCAGGGCCAGCAGCGGATCGGCCGCGCTGCTCCCGCGCACCTGACGCCGTTTGACCAGGTCGCCGAAGAGGTATTCGCCGAGGCGCAGCACGAGGGCGAGCGCGACGGCGATCGCGCCCACCATGACCGGCATCATAACGGTCAGCCCCACCAGCGTGACCAGCAGCAGCAGACCCACGATCTGGCTGCCGAACAGGTATTTCCTCCGCTCGGCCGGCGGTTGGTACTGCGGCGGCGGGGTATACGGCCTGGCCTGCGACGGCGCCGTGGGCTGCGGCGCCGGATAACCGGCGACCCGCTGGTCGGGACGCGGCATCGGCGGCCTGGCCGCGACCGGCGCGGGCACGTAAGGCGGCGGCTTCTGCGGGAGTGGCTGCTGCGGCGGCGGCGCGGTCCTGCCGTAGTCGACCGGCGGCAGCAGGTCGGAGTAGGTGTCCATGGTCCGCGTGCGGTCGGTCATGCGCTTGGTGCCCGTCGGCCCGTCGAAGGAGGCCTCGTGGAACGTGGTCACCGAGGGATCGAGCGCCCTGGCCATCCGCAGCAGCTCATGCGCGCTGGGCCTGGCAGTGGGCTCGACCTGGAGCGCCCTGCCGAGCCAGCCGCGCAGCCACGCGGGCGCCTTGTCGAGCTGCGCCCGCCCTTCCATGATGTTGAAGCAGACCGCCTCGAACGTCCCCGTGCCGAACGGCGGCGCGCCCGTCGCGGCGAAGAACACCGTCGAGGCCAGCGCGTGCACGTCGGCTGCCTGGGTGATGTCGGAGTCACGGATGATCTCGGGCGCCAGATATCCGGGCGTGCCCACGAACATGCCGGTCTGCGTCAACCTGGTCGCGTTCACCAGGTGGGCGATGCCGAAGTCGATGACCAGCGGCTCACCGTTGACCAGCATGACGTTGGACGGCTTGAAGTCCCGGTGGATCACGTCGGCCGCGTGGATGGCCACCAGCGCCTGGCAGAGCCCCTGGGCGAGCCTGATGACCTCGCGTGCCTCCAGGGGGCCCTCCGCCAGGACGGTGTCCTCCAGAGTGCGCCCCGGCGCGAAGCGGGTCACGACGTACGGCTGGCCGCCCACGAGCTCGGCGTCGATGACCTCGGCGACGTGCGGGCTGCGTACCCGGCGCATGGTCTCGACCTCGCGGGTCAGCCGGTCGCGCGCCTTGAGGTCGGCGGCCACGTGCGGGTGGAGGACCTTGATGGCGACCTCGCGCCCCTCGCCGTCGAGACCGAGGTGGACGACCCCCATGCCACCTTCGCCGATCTTCCTGACCAGTCGGTACGGGCCGAGGCGTTCTGATGCCTGGGTGTTCATCGCCACCTTCCCCGCGTCATCCCCCGGAATTCCCCCTCAGACCTTCTAGCTGCTTGACCACTGGATTGACATTCACCGGAGTCCATACGGCCCCCTTAGATGGCTCTTCCCCGAACGTGCCGGCAGCGAGGATCAGCGAGAGTGCGGCACCTGCCGCGAGGACTCCCGCCATTACCATCGCCGCTGTTCTCGAGGGTACGAGCGATGAGAGCGTCCTGCGCATTTGTTTGCCAGGACCCTCCACTCCCGGACCCGCGCACACGGTCCACAGCGCGACCGCGGCGCCCCAGGCCAGGGCATTGGACGGATCCATTCTGGCCACCACGGTGAGCAGCAGGGTCACCGGAAGGCCGAGGATGAGCGCGTAGAGCACCAGCGCCAGCGTGATGCCCACGGATTTGGCCAGCGCCTGGGGGTGGGCGAACACCCTGACCACGTCGGAGACCGCCGCCCCGGCGGCTCTCTGGGCGGTGAGCCGGGGCTGGGCGAGGTCGGCCGCGCGCAGCAGGACCGCGATCGGGATCGCCACCACCGCGACGACCACGGGCATGAGGACGGCGGCCACGATCATCAGGACGAGCAGCATCGCGCTCGCCACGCCGTACGCCCTGGAACGCTGCAGCCCGTTGCCCGAGGGGACCGCCGGAACGTACGGGTCGGGCTGCGGGTACTGCGGCGGGATGTACGGGGGCGGCTGCAGCGGGCTCGGCGTGGGCCTGGCGTAGTCGGGCAGCTCGGGACCCGCGCCGGGGCCCTGGACGTTCGGGACCGGCGTGTGGATCCTGCCGTAGTCGGGCGAGTCGGGGCGCACCCGCCTGGTGGGCACGTCGCCCTCGCCGGGCGGGGCCGCGAGGCCGTGGTTGTTGACCGGCTGCTGCCAGGGCGGGGTCATCCCGCCCTCACGCTGGATCCGCCGCAGCTCCTCGGGCGTGACCCTGCGGGTCGGCCACGGGTCGGGCTGGTTGGGCAGGAGCGAGACGTACTGCTGGTCCTGCGGCGGCGTGGCCGGCTGCTCCTGCGACTCGAGCAGCTGCTTCGGCGTCACGGGCGGCGTGGACATGTCGTACGACGGCTTGTCCTGCACCGGCGTGAAGTCGGCGGGGATCTCCTTGGGGCGCGGGGCGGTCGAGATGTCGTCGGGCGAGACCCTCTTCGGCTCGGGCAGGATCCTTGCGGTCCGCTCGGCCAGCTCCGCCGCCCGGGGGCGTTTGTTCGGATTGCGCTGGAACGCCGCCTTGAGCAGGGGCTGCAACGTCTCGGGGGCGGCGCTCACGTCGGCCTTGCCCGCGGTGATGTTGTAGAAGATCATCTCCAGCGTGCCCTTGCCGAAGGGCGGCAGGCCGGTGGCCGCGAACAGCAGCGTGCCCGCCCACGCGTGGACGTCGACCTCGGGCCCCGCCTCCTGCCCCTCGATGATCTCGGGGGCGAGGTAGCCGGGCGTGCCGATGAACATGCCGGTCTGCGTCAGCCGCGTCGCGTCCACCGCCTGGGCGATGCCGAAGTCGATCAGGACGGGCTCGCCGTCGAGGATCAGCACGTTTCCCGGCTTGAGGTCGCGGTGGATCACGCCCACCGAGTGCACGGAGGCCAGCGCGGACGCCACCCCGTGCGCGACCTTGACCAGCGCGGGCAGGTCGAGTGGCCCGTCGTCCTTGACGATCTCGTCGAGCGGACGGCCGGGGACGTATCGGGTGACGATGTACGGGCGATGACCGGTGACGTCGGCGTCGACCACCTCGGCGATGTATTTGCTCCGCACGCGCCGCATCGTCTCGACCTCGCGCGAAAGCCGCCGCCTGGCGACCTCGTCACCGGCGACCTCTCCGCGCAGGACCTTGACCGCCACCTGCCGCCCCTGAGGGTCGACAGCGAGGTGGACAACGCCCATCCCGCCTTCACCTAGCCGCCTGAGCAGCCGGTAAGGGCCTAGTCGGTCATCGTTCATGGCATGAAGCACCATACCGGCTTAATCCCCGCCCACGAGATGAACCATGAGGCCACATTCCCACTCGTACAACGTCCAGAAAGGGCCCATCGGTTTCCCATCCAACGGTCTCGAATCGGCTTCAGTTTTCCCTCAGCCGGTCAACGGCAGCACCTCGGCGCTCTTCAGCCCAGCCAGTGCGGCGCCGGACACGGCCAGTTTCGATCTGCGCACGCCGCTCCCGATCACCACCCTCGGGTGCTCGGCGACGTGCGTGTCGACCAGGATCGGCCAGTCGCCCGGCAGGCCGAGCGGAGTGATGCCGCCGTACTCCATCCCGGTCAGCTCGACCGCGTCGGCCATCGGCGCGAAACTCGCCTTGCGGGCGTCGAGGTGCCTGCGCACCACGCCGTTGACGTCCACGCGCATCGTCGCGAGCATCATGCAGGCGACGTAACGCGTCTCGCCACCCCGCTTGGCCGCCACGACCACGCAGTTGGCCGACTCGTCGAGTGTCACGCCGTACCGCTCGCAGAACGCCGCCGTGTCGGCCAGCTCCGGATCGATCTCGGCCACCTCGGCACCCTCTATGTCCCCCACGGCCTGCGCCACAGGATCGGCCAGCAGGTCGGTCCGTTCGGTCGCGGGCACCCAGTTCAACGCCATCCCATCTCCTCGATCGCTTTCTCCCAGGACCCTAACTCCGGTCGCGGGAGCAGCGTGCGGCGTCACGCGGACTGCAGCACTCGCTGGTGCAGTTGGGTGACGACGCCGCGGGCCGACTCCATGGCCCCCGCCTGCCAGGCGATCAGATGGGTGAGCCAGTCGCCCGCGAAGTAAACCCTTCCGGCGGGGCGTTGCAGAAAAGTGAAGGACGAATCAAAGTCCGGCCAGCGCACCCAGCCTCCCTGGATGTGCTGCTGGCGATCCCAGGCGACGGAGACGCTGGAGAGAAGGTTCTGGCGGTACTTGTCGCCGTGGATCTTCTTGCCCTGGGTGAGCGCTCTGCGCCTTCTGTCCTCCGGGGTGAGGGCTCCGTACAGCTCGGCGTTCTTCTCGGTGTTGTAGTAGCCGACGAGGAGGCCGCGTTCCGAGTGGTAGCCGTAGGACGGGTACCAGATGTGGGTGATGTCCAGGTCGGTCTCGGTCACGCCGCCGTAGACGCGGTCCTCCAGCTCCCACCAGCGCTTGCCGTACTCTAAGCCGATCTTGCCGGCGGCGACCGGGATCGGGGTACTGAGCGCGGTGGTGACCTGGGCGCCGAGGTTGTGCGGGATCTTGGCGAGGAGGTGGGGCGGGAGGGCGGCGATACAGTAGTCGGCCTTGATGCTGCCGCCCTCATAGAGGACTTCCACGCCGTCCTCGAGGTTGGTGATCTTGGTGACTCTGGCGCCGGTCTTGATCCTGTCCTTGCCCACCGCCTCCGTCAGCTTCGTGACGATGGCGTCCATGCCGCCGACCGGCTGGAACATGGGCGTGGCCTGTTCGTAGCCGAAGTCGTTGGTGATGGCCCGGCCGGTGCCCGCGGCGAGCACCTGGTGGAGCGAGCCGGGGGCGGCCAGCGGGGTGCCGGTGTCTATTGCCGGATATTTCATGAAACCGCGCCGCATGGACCCTTCGTACTCAAGCTTGGGGCCCAGGTCACCGAACCTTCTGAGGAAGTCGAGCAGCCTTTCCTGGTCGTTCTTGGTGATGGCTTTGTCCAGCGCGCCGACATTTGTCGCTTTTGCCAATAATTCTGCGATATAGCCGTACATATCTGCTCGGGCCGTGCGTGCCCGCATCGTCTGGCCGTTGGTGTGCACGTAGGCGGCGGCGTTGTTGTTGACGAAGGTCTCGATGGGGATGCCCAGCTCGCGGCAGTAGTCCAGCGTCACCATCCACTGGGCGATCCGGCCGGGGCCCGCGTTGAAGTAGACGCCCTCGCCGAACTTCACGTCCTGGGCCGGGCCGTTGAGCTCGGCCAGCCGGTCGCCGCCGCGCAGCGTGAGGTTACGCCCGCCCGCCCTGTCCCTGGCTTCGAGTAGCGTGCAGTCGTACCCGGCCTTGCCCAGCTCGTACGCGGCCGTCAGCCCCGCCACCCCGGCGCCGAGGATCACGACCTTCGCCGCCCCTTTTCCACGCAGGCTGAAGTCGCCCGGTCTAGGGGCGACGAACTGTTTGTCCTGCTCGGACGGCGCCAGACCGAGCGCGCCCATGGCGGCGTACATGGCTCCCGCGCCGCCCACCGCCCCGATCCCGACGAGCAACCCCCGCCGAGTCAGCGCCGCCCCTTCCACGTCACCCGCTCCCTACGCCCGACAACCGGTTACCAAGCACTGCGCACCCGCGGCCTCAGCCGTACGGGCCGCTGCCGCAGGCGACCTGGCCGCCGATGGTGGCGAAGATGCCGAACAGCGCCATGATCTGTGTGAAGTCGTCAGTGGTGAACTCCGTGTGACGCGACCCCACCGACTTCACCCCCGGGACGAGCGACACGGCGGCGGCGATGGCGGTGGAGTTCCACTCCACCCCGAGTGTGTACGGCGCCGCCACCTGGTACGGCGTGAAGTCGGTCAACCGGCGGAGCGCTCGCGCCGTCGCCTCACGGATCCTCGCCTGGGCGACACTGGGCGGCAGCAACTCGGCCGAGAACTTGTCGATCCCCTTCTTCACCGCCACCGTCTCGACGTCGCCCAGCAGCTCGCGCGCCTCCGCGCCGACGGCCTCGTCCCCGGTGACCAGCACGACCGGCACCCCGTGGAACCCGGCGCACGCCGCGACGAGCCGCGTCTCGCCGCACAGGTCGCCGTTGAGGTAGACGTTCTGGATCTCCTTGCCCATCCAGGTGTGGTTCAGGACGCCGTCCTGGACGCCCGCGCGGGCGTGGTACCCCACGAAGCACGCGGCCTGGAACGATCCGTCGAGCCCCTGAGCCATCCGCTGCGCCTTCCCAGGGCCGCGGATGAGGCTCGCCCGGGGATCCAGCAGGTCGATCCTCAGGTTCTTCGTGGACCCGTGGGCGTCGTTGACCAGCACACCGGCCGCCCCGGCGTCGAACGCCCCCTCGATGGCGGCGTTCGCGTCGGCGGTCATCAGCTCGCAGCCGCGTTCGTAACCGCGCTTACCGGCGTGCATCTCCTCGGGGTCGGTCAACCCCGTCACGCCCTCCATGTCCACCGACAGATAAACCTTCACGCGTACCTACTCCTCAACTGCCACACTGAATCCGCCGATGCTTGCTGGGGTCCCTTGCCATACTTCGGCTGGTGTCCATCGGGAACCAGGGGTATGTGCGCCAGGACACCACACCGCCGACGTCGCCCGAGGTCAGGAGCCCCATGTCTCCACCTGGCGGACTTCGTCCTCCGTCATCAGCCCGACGTGCTCCGTGACGAACGCCGTCGCCTCGCCGCGCCACTGGGCGGGGATCTCGTCAAGGGCCCGCGGGTAGCAGTGGTCGAGCCAGCTCGTGGACTCCTCCGTGACGTCGAAGTAGTCGAGCGTCCCCCCGAAGACCGTGTTCTCGATGCCGGGCACGCGCGCCAGCCCGTACTGGATCATCTCCATCCCCCCGTACGGCGGCTTCTTGAGCCACTTCCGGGCGACCGGGCGGTCGGCGGTGATGGGGGTGTCGAGCGGGCGCCGCTCGACGGCGGCCTGGATGAGCTCCTTGTAGAGGCACTTGCCGCAGGTACGGCAGGGGCCGTCCGTGCCGCGCAGGCACCAGCGCACGTGGTCCTTGAGGTCGGAGCCCAGGGCCAGGCGCATCGTGGTCGCCTCGCTCACCCCGCCGACGGGCAGCACGATGTGCACGCCGGCGGCGGCGAACAGCCGGCCCCACCTGCCGTGCGGCGACCACATGGGGTTGTCGGGGGTGTAGCGCCACAGGTAGCGGCCCCCGCCGAGCCAGCGCGAACCGAGCTCGTAGCCGAAGCCCAGGCCGCCGAGGTCCAGCTGGTCGGCCAGCAGCAACGCGCCCGCCGCGACCGCGTGGTGCTCCGGGTAGCCGGGGCGGGGCTCGGCCAGGGTGAACTCGAGGTCGGACGTCACCGTGCTCAGCTCGCGCCCCGTCTTCGCGGCGAGCTTGGCCAGGACGTCCGACCGGTAATGAGACCAGCGGTTGGGGACGCGCGGATGGGGCACCCGCCGGAAATGGACGAAGGGCGCCTCAGGGTAGATCGTGGCCGCCGCCACGGAGTCCGCGCCACCGCTGTACGAGATCGCCAGCCTGCCGCCGGCCTGGCGCGGCTCCGCCCCCACCGGGCCCGCCTCGATGCCCCAACCGGCGTGCAGCGCCTCGGCCACCTGGGCCGAGATGGCGCGGTCGAAGGCGATCCGCTTCCTGGTCCACGGCGCCACGACCGTCCAGGCCGCGACGGCGAAGAGGTCGGGGTGGGCGTCGTCGGGGACGCCGCCGATGGAGCAGGAGTTGGTGGCGAGCTTGATGGGATGCTCGTCGGAGGCCTTGCCCGTGATCTCGTCCTCCGCGTCGAGGCGGAAGGTCAGGCTCGTGCCGGCCCAGCTCACGCGCACGGCTGCTCCCCCGGCTTCTCAGAGGTACGGCCGGCGCGGAGGTCGTCGATGGCCTGCCAGACCAGGACCTCGTTCTGGAGCACGCCGTCCAGCGCCTTCGCCGTCTCCTGGGCGAGCCGGTGGGCGTCGTCGATCTTCGCCTTGTCGGCCTTGCCGATCGCCGCCGGACGGGCGTTCCTGAGGCGCTCGACCTCGCTCTGGAGAGTCGCCATTTCCCGCCTCAGTGTCTGGACCTCCCAGAGCGCGTCCCTGATGTCCTGACGGTGATCGGAAATGGAGATGTAGCGGGAGTCGAACCACGTACGCACGGCCTTCCGGAGCCGGGCAGGGACCAGGACGCGCATCATGAAACGTCACCATACTGGCAAACCCGCGCCCGAAAGGACGAGCTATCCGAATGGGTCGACTTTTCGCTAACGACCCGTGAATTTGGGCTTGGCCTTCTCTGTGAACGCCCGCATGCCGATCTTCGCATCGTCCGTGGCGAAGAGGCCGGAGAACTGCAGGCGCTCGACTTCGAGACCGGTGTCGAGGTCGACTTCCAGGCCCTGGTCAATGGCCTGCTTGGCGGCGCGGAGCGCGACCGTGGGGCCGCCGACGAACGTGGCGGCCCACTCCAGGGCGGCCGTGTAGACCTGCTCGTCGGGCACCACCCGGTCCACCAGGCCCATCGTGAGCGCTTCCGAGGCTGGCACGTGGCGGCCCGTGAAGATCAGGTCCTTCGCTCGGGCCGGGCCGATCAGGCGAGGCAGCCGCTGCGTGCCTCCCGCGCCGGGGATGATGCCGAGCGTGATCTCCGGCTGGCCCAGCTTGGCCGACTCCCCCGCGACCCGGAAGTCGGCACAGAGGGCGAGCTCGCAACCGCCGCCCAGGGCGTAGCCGGCTATGGCGGCGATGACCGGCTTGCCGATCTGGGCGACCGTCGTGAAGCAGGCCTGGAGCGTGCGGGAGTGGGCGGCCATGTCTGCGTAGGACATGTCGGCCATCTCTTTGATGTCGGCGCCGGCGGCGAAGACCTTCTCACCGCCGTAGACGATCACCGCCTGCACCTGCGGGTCGGCGTCCACCTCGCGGGCCGCCTCGGCGATCTCCCGCTGGACCTGGCCGTTGAGGGCGTTCATCTTCGGACGGTCAAGACGGATCGTGGCGATCTGGTCGGCCACCTCGACGCTCACAAACTCACCCATGGACCGAACCTAACAGAGCACCCGCGCCGGCCGCGGCACCCACGATCGGCGCGCGAGCCACGCCCACCTCCCGGCCGTGGGGACGTCCCTTTGCGGCCGGTCAGTGGGCGGCGGACATCACCTCGTCCACCGTCTTCTTGCTCCGCGACACCCGTACGAGCGCCGCCGACATCCGGGCCAGTTCGTCGTTCGAGTGGGCCAGCCGGGCCAGCGGGCGCTCCTGGCGCGGCAGCCCGAGCTTCTCCGCGCCGTCCAGGACCCGTTTGTCCAGGTGCGGGGCCACCTGGGGCCACACGGCCTGGGCCTCGCGCAGGAAGATGTCGGCCCCCGTCGGGCCGATACCGGGGAACTCCATCAGCAGTTCCGTGATCCTGCGAGCATCCCCGCCGGCCTCGTCGCGCAGGCGGCGCAGGTCGCCCTTCCAGCGTTCCAGGAGCAGCTCGGCGGCCTTGCCCAGCATGGTCGAGGTGCGCTCGTCGTAGCGGCGGTAGTGGCCGCGGCCCAGCGCGTCCACGCGGTCCTGCCAGCTCGCGTCCCGCATCGCCTTCGGGGTGCCGTACCCCGCCTTGAACAGCTCTTTGGCGGCCGCGACCGCGACCTCGGCCGAGATGCGGGCGCTGAGCAGGGTAGCCAGGACGAGCAGCTGGTACAGCGGCTTGGGCTGGTCGGCGAGCTTGATTCCGCCCTCTTTGGCGAACGTCCGGCCGTAGCGATCGAGCAGGACGTCGAGGACGGCTTTGTCGGTCTTACCCATGTCCGCTCCGCTACCCGACGCCTGTGGTGACATGCCGGGTTTGGGACCGAGGTCGTGGGGGAGGCGAAGGGTTCGTCGATGGCGAAGGAGCTCGCTGTGCTGACATTGACTGAGAACGCCGTCGTGGCGATTCGCGATCTGATGGTCGGAGAGGACGTGCCCGCCGACGCGGGCCTGCGCATCTCCCCGAAGCCCGATGAGGCCGGGACGCTCGAGCTGTCGCTGGCGAGCACGCCGCACGCGGGTGACCAGGTGGTCGAGAAGGAGGACGTGCGCGTGTTCGTCGCGGAGGACGTGGTGCAGGTCCTCGACGACAAGTCGCTCGACGCGCAGCCGGGCGTGCCGGGGCAGCCCAACTTCCGGTTGAACCGGCGTGGTTGACCCAGGCCGTTAGCCCAGTCCGTCAGCCCAGGTCGGACTCGGTTTCGGGCGAGCGCACGTCGCCCAGCCCGAACAGGCCCACCAGCCTCCCGTCAATCTGGGTAACGACGACGTGGTCCACTTTGGCACGGTCCATCCGCTGGATCAGCGGTCCGAGCTGCTCGCTCGGCCGCACCGTGGTCACGCCGACGCGCATGACCCGTTCGGCGGTGCTGTCCAGGTCGGCACCCTTGAGCTCGCGCGACCCGACCACGCCCTGGACCACGTCGTCCTCGTCCACCACGACCGCGAGCCCGGCCGGGTCGGCGATGATGCGCTCGGTGAGCTCGTCCAGCGGGTCGTCGAGCGCGGCCGTCACGGGGTCGCGGCGCACGTTCCGCGACACCAGCTCGGCGCTGCCCTCGTACGGCAGGTCCGCCGCGAGCCAGTCCATCTTGCCCAGCCGGTAGTCGCACACCTCGCGGAACCCGAGGCGGTCGAGCCGGTGGGCGGCCCGCGGGCTCAGGTCGCAGAGCCAGTCGTGGCAGTAGACGATGACGGGCCGCTCCCGGTCGAGCTCGCCGGCCCTCGTGTCCATCGCGGCCAGCGGCAGGTTCACAGCCTTGGGCAGGTGCGCCCACGCGTACTCCTCCGCCGGCAGCACCTCGACGAGCTGGGCCTGCCCGGTGGCGATCAGGTCTTGTACGGCTTCGCGATCGATGATGTTCGTCATGGCGTCCCCGTACCCGCAGACGGCGATTCGTGTCACGATGACGACACGTCCGAATCCAGGGGGTGTCCGATGAGTGACGATCCGCTGCTACCCGACCCCGTGGCTCGTGCGCTGGCCGACTACCGCGAGCTGCGTGACGCCCACGGCCCCTGCTGGGGCGAGCCGCCCATCACGTACGTCGCCCAGGCCTGGGCCACCGTCTTCCTCGACCGCCGCTACAACTACTGGAACGCGGCGCGGCGGCAGCTGGCCGAGCGCTATCCCCCGGAGCAGATCGAGGACCACCTCGACGAGGTGGATCCGGAGCGAGCCGTGCGCGACTCCCTCGCGGGCGACGTGCTGGACAATCTGGCCGCGCTGCGCCTGACGCCCGAGGGGTTCGCGCTGGAGGCCGACACGCAGGTGGTGCTGGGCGACCGGCCCTTCCGTACGTCGCTGTTGCTGGACTCCAGCACGGACAAGCCCGTCACGGTCGTGGTGGACGGCATGCCGTACGAGGTGGCGCCCCACGGCGCCAGGGTGGTGGGGCTGGAGCGGGACGTCAGCGTGGGCGGGCAGCCCGTCGATCTGTCGCCGCTGTGCAGGCGGGCGGAGGCGGCCACTATCAGGGTGCGGGCGGGTTTCCCGTGCCGGTGGAGCGTGGCGGGCGCGAACGGGCAGGGCTGGTATCCGGACGGCGCCCCGCCCAAGAAGGACGCCCAGCGCAGGCCGTACTTCCACGGCGACGATCTCGTGGTCGCGGTGCCCGCCGAGCCGATCACGGTGACGGTGGCGAGGGGCATGGAGTACACCACCTCCGAGGTCGTCCTCACCCCGGAGGCGGGCGCGGAGACGCTGGTCGAGCTGGCGCCCGAGCGCCTGTACGACGCTGCGGCCCACGGCTGGTACGGCGGCGACCTGCACGTACACCTCAACTGGATGGGCGAGGAGCCCGCCGCGCCCGCGCTGGCCGCGGCGGCACAGCACGGCGAGGACCTGCACGTGCTCAACCTCGTGGCGGGCAACGTCGCGAGCGAGCGGGTCTACGACGTCGAGGCGCTGGCGCACTGGGCGGGCGAGGACCTGCCGTGGTCCGACGACAGGCACCTGGCCAGGATTGGCGTGGAGTACCGCAACGACGTTGTGGGCCACCTCAGCGCGTTCGGCCTGCGGGAGCCGCCGCGGCACTACCACACCGGGTTCCAGGGCACGGCCGACTGGCCGCCCAACGCGGTCGCCTTGGAGGAGCTGCGGGCGCTCGGTGGGCTGACGGGATACGGACACCCGTTCCACACCGCGTTCTCGGACGACGATCCGCCGGACGTGGTACTCAGCGATGGGCGCAACTGCGCGGCCAGGGAGATCGTCGCGGACGCCGCGCTCGGCCTGATCGACACCCTCGACGTGCTCAACCACTCCTCGGTCCACGCCACCGCCGGCGTCTATCGCCGCCTCATCGGCGCGGGCAACCGGCTCGCGGTCACCGCGGGCACCGACGCCGTGCTCTCCTTCTGCCGCCGCGGCACCGCCTCCAGCCCGCCGGGGTGGGAGCGCGTGTATGCCAACGTCGCGGGCCCGCTCACCGCCGAGTCCTACACCGAGGCGATCCTGCTCGGCCGCACCTTCGCCACCACCGGGCCGTGGCTTGAACTCACCGTGAACGGCCACGGGCCCGGCGACACGCTGGAGCTGGCGCCGGGGCAGCGGGTGGAGATCGTGGTCTCCTCGATCGGACCCGAGGTCGAGTCCCTGGAGATCCGCACCGCGGAGGGCGTGCTCGCGCAGGGGCCGCCCGGGCGGCTGGTCGCCACGACGGTGGTGAGCGAGCCGACGTACGTGGTCGCGATCGCCTCAGGCGGCGCGCATCCGCGCACCCAGCACGGGGCCGGCGCGTACGCGCACACCAGCCCGGTCTACGTGGACGTCGCGGGCGGGCACGTGGCCAGGGAGGCGGACGTGCGCTGGTGCCTGGCCTGGCTGGACCGGCTGGAGGTGCTGCTGCGGGAGTACGGCACGTTCGAGAGCGCCGCGCAGCTGGACGACCACCTGGACCTCTACGAGCGCGCCAGGAACGTCTACCGCGAGCGGCTCCCTAGGCCCTGATCGCCCGGATCTGCGCGGTCGCGGTCGCCACGGCCACGGGCTCGCCGTCGGGCCCGAGGAGCTCGCCGGACATGAAGCACACCTGGCTGCCGCGCCGCACGACCCGGCCCCTGCCCACGAGCCGGCCCGGCCGGGCGGGGCGCAGGAACTGGACGTGTAAGTCGAGCGTCGGCGCGAACTGCCCCTCCGGCAGCGTCGCGACCAGCGCCGGGCCCAGGGTGTCGTCGAGCATCGCGGCCAGGAACCCGCCCTGCACCACGCCCACGGGGTTGACGAAGCGTTCGCCCGCGTGGAAGGCCACCTCGATGGTGCCCTGCTCGGGGTCGACGCTCAGCAGCTCCCAGCCCAGCGTCTCCGCCGCCGGCGAGGGCGCCGTCCGCCCCGCGACCAGCTCCCAGAACAGCCCTCGACGCGCATGCGTTTCCATGCCGGCGATTCAACACCACGCCACCGACACTTCTCGTCTACGGCATCGAGACGACGAGCCCTCCGCGGCGGACGCGCCGTCTCAGGAGAGCACGATCTCTCGGGTGTCGCATTTGGCGTCCCGCCGCATCCCTTACGGGACCCTGGGCCGGCTCCAGCCGCCATCGGGCCGCCACCACGGGGATGTTGTCGAGGAGCTCGTTCGAACGCCCGGGCCACGACACCACCCCGCGGTCGCCGCCCGGCATGTCTCCAGCGAAGAAGTTGAGCCCGGTCAGCCGCACCCCGGCGTCCTCGACGGCGCGGACGAACGCGTCCACGTCACGGTCGCCGGGGACGGCGACCGGCCAGGGCCACCAGAACTCGACCGCCGTGAACCCGTCGGCCGCCGCCGCGGCCGGGCGCTCGAGCAGGGGCAGCTCCGTGTAGAGGATCGAGCAGTTAACGGTCCACTTGGTCACGCACGCGCCTCTTCCGATCAGACTCGGAGCATTGTCCCGCATGACCACCCGAGTGCCGAGAACCGGGTTGCACAGCAGCGCGAACGCCTTCCAGCGACGGGATCGGGGGCGAGACCCGCAGATGGGCCACGGACGAGGTCCCCGGGATGTGGACGGTGGTGGCCCCCTTCTGCCGCAGCTCGGCCAGAGCGCCGAAACTGCTCGGCGATGGAAGCTGCTGGGCCTCCTCACCGCCTCGGATTGGGTAGGGCATACTCAGGCGCTTCCGGCGCGGGTTTGCGACGGTGGCGGCATGCTGGCGATACGCGCTCGCCGTCTCTTCGACGGCCGGGAAATGCACCATGACCAGGTGGTGATCGTCGAGGACGGGCGCATCACCGGCGTCACCGCCGACGTGCCCGCCACGGTCGACCTGGGCGATGCCACGCTGCTGCCCGGGCTCATCGACTGCCACGTCCACCTGGCCTTCGACGCCGGCCACGACGTCGTGGGGACGCTGGAGCTGCCGGGGCTCGCCGGCCGGATGCGGTCGGCCGCGCGGCAGCACCTCGCGGCCGGGGTGACGACGGTACGCGACCTGGGCGACCGGGACTATCTGGCGCTCGGACTCGGGCTCGGGCCCGACGGGCCGGAGATCCTCTCCGCCGGGCCGCCGATCACCACTCCCAAGGGGCACTGCTGGTTCCTGGGCGGCGAGGCGGCGGGAGAGCAGGGGGTGCGCGAGGCCGTACGGGAACGGGCGGCCCGCGGCGTTCATGTGATCAAGATGATGGTGACGGGCGGAGAGATGACGCCCGGCACGCACTCTCACCTGGTCCAGTACGGCCCCGCCGAGCTGAGGGCGGCAGCCGACGAGGCCCACGCGCACGGCCTGCCGATCACCGGGCACGCCCACTGCGCGGAGGGGATCGCGCACGCCATGGAGGCCGGGTTCGACTCGATCGAGCACTGCTCGTTCTTCACCGAGGACTCCTACGTGGTGGACTACGGGCTCATCGCGCGGCTGGCCGCCTCCGACGTCGTCGTGTCCCTCACGGCGGGACTGGCGCCGAGCCCGGTGTCGCCGCCACCGCGCATCCAGCAGCGGATCGCGGGCATAGCGGAGGCGCTGCGGGCGATCCGCGCCGCCGGGGTGGACTTCGTCATCGGGACGGACGCGGGGATCGGGCCGCCCAAGCCGCACGGAGTGCTGCCGTACGGGGCCGAGATGCTGGTCGAGCAGGGGTACGCACCCATCGACGTGCTGCGATCGATCACTTCGGTCGCGGCCGCCGTCTGCCGGGTGGGAGAGCGCAAGGGCAGGATCGCGCCCGGGTTCGACGCGGACCTGCTGGCCGTGGCGGGTGACCCGCTATCGGACATCACCGCACTGCGGCACCCACTGGCCGTCTACCGGATGGGGCGCCGTGCCCGAGAAGCAACCGATTAGGCGTCTTGGCCCGGTTGCCGTGCCGGCTCACTCTCATGCCTCTGGACATCCTGGACCAGTGGTTTGACATCAAGCATGGTTGAGGTTGCAGGCTCGAAGCACGAATTGACCGCTGTCTTCGGGAGAGCACCATGCATGCCGTCGTCCTGCACGCCTTCGGCCCCGCCGAGAACCTGCGCTACGAAACCGTCCCCGATCCCGTGCCCGGCCCCGGCCAGGTGCGCATCGCGGTCAAAGCGGCCGGTGTACACCTGGTCGAGACGATCTTGCGGTCGGGGCGGGCCAGTGCGTCGCTGCCGCCACAGCCCGAGCTGCCGACGATCTTCGGCGGCGAAGTGGCGGGACGCGTGGATGAGGTGGGTCCAGGAGTCGATCCGTCCTGGATCGGGCGCGATGTGGTGACCGCGTACGGCAAGCCCGGCGGCTACGCCGAGCTGGCGGTGGCGGACGTGGCGTCCGTCCATCCGATCACCACCGGCTACGAGACGGCGGTGGCCATGATCGTCACCGGGGTAACGGCGATGCAGTTCCTGGACGTGGCCAAGCTCACCTCGTCCGACGTCGTACTGGTCACCTCGGCGGCCGGCGGGATCGGGCGCCTGCTCGTCCAGTACGCGCACAGCCTCGGCGCCAAGGTCATCGGCGCGGCCGGCGGCCCCGCCAAGGTGGCGGCCGTACGGGAGCTGGGCGCGGACATCGCCGTCGACTACGACCAGCCCTCCTGGGAGGAGATCGTCGCCAAGGAGCTGGGTGGCCGCGCGGTCACGGCCCTGCTCGACGGGGTCGGAGGCGACAAGGCGCGGGCCGCGTTCGAGCTGCTGGCCGACGGCGGCCGGTACGTGACCATCGGCAACGCCTCGCAGCAGGACTTCCGGCCGGACCCCCAGACGGTCGAAGAGCGTGGCCTCACCGTCACCAACGCCCTGATGCTGCTGCTCAGCGGCCCGAACACGAGGCCGGAGTACGAGGTCCGCGCGCTGGCGGCGGCCGCCGAGGGCACGCTGGTTCCCGCCGTGCAGACGTTCCCGCTCGCGCGGGCCGCGGCCGCCCACGCCGCCCTCGAGACCAGGGCGACAACCGGCAAGGTCGTGCTCGTCCCCTAGCCCGGGTGCTGCTCAGCCCTGGTCGCCGCGATGGCGTACCGCTGGGCGTCCTGGCGGTAGGAGGAGCCGGCGACGGCGAACCCGGCCTCGACGAGCCGCGCCTCCAGATCGGCTGGCGTGAACGGCTGGAACTCGAGAGGGTGGCGCCGGTGGGTGAGGCCGCCGTCCGGGTGCTCCGTCAGGAACAGGAGCTCCGCCTGGCACGGCTCGCCGAAGCTCTCGGGGATGGTCCAGACGTACACGCACGTGGCCCGCATGCCGTCCCGCTGGCGCACCCGGTCGGCGGCCACGATCCGGGGCCGTTCCCGGTAGAGCAGCTCCCAGTTGCGGGAATCGACGATCAGCGTGCCCGTGGGGGACAACATCTGACGCATCCCCGCCAGCGCGGTCACCATGGCCTTGTGCGACCCCGTGTGGACCAGGGAGTTGCCCAGGCACAGCACCAGCTCGAACGGACCGGTCACGACCGCGGACAGGTCCTCCCACCTGCAGGTGAGCACCTCCGCTTCGGCCGGCAGGCGACGACGCGCCTCCGCCGCCATCGCGGGGCTGCCGTCCGTGGCGGTCACCTGGAACCCGGCGTGCCCCAGAGCCATGGCGTCCGTCCCGATGCCGCAGGCGCAGTCCAGTACGGGGGCGCCGGGCGGCAGGGCCTCGACGACGGCCTCGATGAGCTCCCGGCTGTCGGTGGAGGTGCCCCCGATCACGCCGGGATGGTTCACGACCTCGTCGGGGAAGATCCAGTGGTAGTCGGCGGCCAGGTCGCGGTAGTAGTCGGGCACGGGGCGAGCGTCGCACGAGCACCGCGTACGGTCCACCGTTCCTAGAGACTGAGCAGGAGTTGCTCAGCCGTGTGCCCCGAACGGTGTTAGGCACACTGGTCGCCCGCGTTCTCGCCACGGTCCGGCGGCATGCATCGTGTGCATGATCCGGTGTCCGGGGGGCGGGTTTCCTCACGCCCGCGGGTGTCCGGTCGGGCCTGGGCGGTCCGATGCCCCTGCTCATCGCTCTGGTGAGCAGGGGGCGGTGCCGTCCGTCGCCGGATCGGATGC
>NZ_JBFAMX010000100.1:0-26729 GCF_040659615.1 Nonomuraea sp. NPDC049784 | reverse complement strand
CGATCGAGCCGCTGGCCGCGCTGGCTGCCGAGCACGGCCTGACCTTCGTGGACGCTCCCGTCCAGGGCACCAGGCAGCCGGCCGAGCAGGGCAAGCTGGTCATCCTGGCCGCCGGGCCGCAGGCCGCCAGGCAGAAGCTCGACCCGCTCTTCGACGTGCTCGGGCAGCGCACGCTCTGGCTCGGCGACGACGGCGCGAGCGGCGCCGCGACCAAGCTCAAGATGGCCACGGTCAGCTACGGCATCTCGATGACCGCCGCCGTGGCCGAGGCCCTGGCGCTGGCCAAGGGGCTGGGGCTGGACCCCGACCTGGTGCGCCAGGTCGTGACCGGCGGCCCGATGGACAACGCGTACTTCCAGGCCAAGTCCAAGGCCATCCTGGAGGGCGACTTCGAGCCCAGCTTCACGGTCAGCAACGCCGAGAAGGACACCAGGCTGATCACCCAGACGGGCGAGTCGGCCGGTGTCCGGCTCGACGTGGTGGCGGCCGCGGGCGAGCGCCTGCGCCGCGCCGCGGCCCAGGGCCACGGCGACGAGGACATGGCCGCCAACTACTACGCGAGCTTCACCGGGAAGCAGTGACGACCCCGGCCCGCTCCTGCTCCGGCAGGGGCGGGCCGTAGGGGTCGTGGGCGTGCGACTCGGGCACGCGGCCCTCGGCGGCGGCCAGCCAGAGCATGCGCTGCACGTAGCCCTCCATGGGCTCGGTGAACGTGGCCAGCGCCAGCCGGTCCAGCCGCCCGGACGCCTCCTCGAACACGCGCAGATCCTTGCCTCTGAACGCCTCCAGGACGGCGGCGGTCACGCCGACGCTCGCCGCCGCGATGCCGACCAGGGCCGCCTCGGCGCCCCACAGCAGGGACGGGCCGAACATGCGGTCCTCCCCCGTGATCGCCAGCCTGCCCGCCTCCCTGGTGAGCGCGATGGCGCGCTGGCAGCCCATCGCGTCCGACAGCAGCGCGGTCTTGAGCCCCGCCACACCGGGGTGCCGCAGGAGCTCGCGCATCGTGCCGGCGGGGCACGGGCGGGTGTAGAGGTCGAAGGCGATCATCGGCAGGCGGGCCGCCTGCCACACCTCCTCGTGCAGCGCCACCCGGTCGCCCTCCGACGGGAAAACGAGCACGCCGTCCGCCCCCAGCCCGGCCGCGACGCTCGCCTGTTCCGCCGTATCGGACGGTCCTCCGCCCACGCCGGCCAGCACCGGCACGCCCAGGGCCACCGCGCGCTCGATGACGGCGGCGCGGACGTCCGGGGCGAGGTACGGGCCGCGGCCCGTGTGGGCGAGCACCGCCAGGCCGGTGGCGCCGTCGGCCACCAGGCCGGCGAGGTAGCGCGAGACCACGTCGAGGTCCACCTCGCCGGACGCCGTCATGGGGGTGGCCGCGGCGGCGATCAGCGCGCCCCGGAGCCGGTCTCGAAGGTTTCGTGCAGCAATGTCCACCCGCAAGACCTTATTTCAGGCCGGTCATCGCGATGCTGTTGACCAGGTACCGCTGCAGCAGGAAGAACACCAGCAGGCACGGCACCACCGACACGGCCGCCGAGGCCATGAGCACCGACAGCTGCAGCTCCTCGGTCCGCAGCGTGGTCAGCCCCACGGTGAGCGTACGGGTGGCGTCGCTCTGCCCGACGACCAGCGGCCACAGGAAGTCGTTCCAGTGCCACAGGAACACGAACACGCCGAGCGTCGCCAGGATCGGCCTGGTCAGCGGCACCACGATCGTCCAGTAGACCCTCCATTCGGAGGCCCCGTCCACCTTGGCCGCGTCGAACAGCTCGTCAGGCAGCCCGAGGATGAACTGCCGCATCAGGAAGACGGCCTGCGAGTTGGCCAGCGTCGGCACGATGAGCCCCCAGAACGTGTCCACCCCGTCCAGGCTGTTGACCAGCACGAACGTCGGGATGAGCGTGGCCTGGAACGGCACCATCATGGTGGCGAGGAACGTCCAGAACATGGCCTCGCGGCCGGGGAAACGCTTCTTGGCGAACGCGTACCCGGCCATGGACGAGGTGAGCAGGATGATCACCACGGAGACCAGGGCGTACACCAGGGAGTTGACCGTCCACGTGGCGAACCCCGACGCCGACAGCACCCGCGCGATGTTGTCGAACGTGAGCGAGTCCGGCCACTGGCTCGGCACGGTCGGCCGGCCCGCCGGCGACAGCGCCACCACGAACATCGCCACGAACGGGCTGACGGTCAGCACCGACAGCAGCGCGAGCAGGGCCACGAGCGGCCACCTGCTCCGCCACCACCGGCGGCGGGCCGCTCGGGCCCCCGCCACCTGAGTGACGGGCCGGGACGCGGTGATCGTCAAGTGTTCCCCCGATCCAGGAAGCGGCGCTGGACCAGCGACACGGCCAGCACGATGACGAACAGCACCATGCCCCACGTGGCGGCGTAGCCGAAGTCGAACGACCTGAAGCCGTGGTCGTAGATGCCGTAGATGAGGGTGTAGGTGGCCCTGACCGGGCCGCCGCCGGTCATCACGTACACGGTGTCGAAGGTCTGGAACGCGCTGATCGTCTCGATCACCACGACGAAGAAGATCGTGGGCCTGAGCAGCGGCAGGGTGATCCGGCGGAAGCGCTGCCACGCGCTCGCCCCGTCCACCCTGGCCGCCTCCAGGTACGAGGACGGGATCGACTTCAGCCCGGCCAGAAGGATCAGCATCGAGTAGCCGAACCCCTTCCACACCGACACCACGGCCAGCGCGGGCAGGACCAGGGCCGTCTGCTCCAGGAACGCCACCGGGCCGAGGTCCGCCTTGGCCAGCAGGCCGTTGATCAGCCCGTCGAACTCGTAGATCCAGCGCCAGATGATGCCCGCCAGTACGAAGCTGGTCACGTACGGCAGGAAGAGCATGCCGCGGAACAGCCCGCGCAAGAAGACCACCTGGTTGAGCAGCAACGCCGTGCCGAGCGCCACGAGCAGCGTGAGCGGCACGTAGATCACCACGTACACGAGCGTGACCCGCAGGCTCAGCCAGAAGTTCACGTCGTCGAGCAGCCGGGCGTAGTTGTCGGCGCCGATGAAGTCCCACTCGCCGCCGATGTTCCAGTTCGTCAGGCTCATGCCCGCCGCGCCCAGCGACGGGAAGATCCGGAAGATCAGGAAGAGCACGAGCACGGGCAGCACGAACAGCAGGCCGGTGACCGGGTCACGCAGGCGTTGACGCACCAGGTGTTTCCTTTCTGGTGGGCGTACGGGGCTCAGCCGCCGCTGCTGAGCAGCTGGTTGGCCTCCTTGGCGGCCGCGTCGAGCGCGGTCTTCGCGTCCTCCTTGCCTAGCAGCGCGGCCTGGAGGTGCGGGCCGAGCACACCCATGACCTGGCGGGCCTTGGGGTGGCTGTCGCCGGGGAAGGCGTACTGCAGCGACTTGGCGAACTCCTTGGACGACGCCGACTGGTCCGGCACGGTCACGTCCGTGCGGGCGGGGAAGAAGCCCGACTCCTTCGCCAGCCCGGCGGTCACCTCGGGCGAGGCCAGGTAGGTGGCGAGCTTCTTGGCGGCGTCCTTGTTCTCGGCGTGCTTGGCCAGCACCAGGGCTCCGGGGATGCCGAACGCGACCCGCTTCTTGCCCTCGAGCGGCAGGCCGATGCCGACGTTCTCGGGGCCGATGGCGGCGGCGAGCTGGTCGGCCATGCCCGCGGTGGCCGCGTGGTACATGGCGGTCTTGCCGGCGGCCAGCGGGCCGCCCTCGATGTCGTTGGTCTTGCTCGCGGTGTTCTCCGGCAGGCCGCCCGCGGCCTTGAGATCGAGCAGGAACTGCAGGCTGTCCACGCCCTCCTGGCCGTTGAACGCGACCGTCTTGCCGTCGGGGGCGAAGACCGAGCCGCCGTTGGCCCACAGGATCGGGTAGAAGCTCTGGTTCAGGCTGACGTCGGGCTTTCCGGGGTAGTCGAGCACCGCGACCTTCTTGGCGGCCAGCTTGGGCGCGGCCTCCTTCAGCTCCGCCAGCGTCTCCGGCACCTTCGTGACGCCCGCGTCGGCGAACAGCTTCTTGTTGTAGATGGGCGCGGTGATCGTCTGGTAGATGGGTACGCCGTACAGCTTGCCGTTGACCGTGAGTGCGGTCAGGGAGTTCGGCAGGTAGGAGGCCTTGGCCGGGGCGACGACGTCGTCCACCGCCTCGATCGTGCCCTGCTGGGCGTACTGGGGGATCTGGTCGGGACCGAGGACCACCAGGTCGAAGCCCTTCTTCGAGACCAGTGCGGTGGTGACCTTCTCCTGGCGGCCCTCCCAGGGCTGCTGGTCGATCTTGACGTCGATCGTGGGGTTGGCGGCCTCGAAATCCTTCTCCACCTTGCCCCAGAACGCCTGGGCCTTGGCCTGGTCTCCGATGACGGGATACATCCACAGGGTCACGGCGCTCTTGTCCGAGCCGCTGCTGGATCCGCACCCGGCGGCCGCGAGACTCAGGGCGGCCACGACGCCGACTGCCGCTGCCTTCTTCATGTGCGGCTTCCTTTCGACTAATACCGGTCCTGACCGAAACCTAGTGATCGCATCTGGGGAGGTCAATGCCTGATACATGAACGTAACTACGGCTGAGCCCGAAATTTCGTCATTTCGTGGGCGATCAGCTCGACGTGCTCGGAGGTGTAGTTCTCGTTCCAGTCGATGACCAGCAGGGTGCGGTCCACCATACGCTCGGCCTGCGGGCAGGGGTTCGGCCGATAGTCGTCGAGCGGGTAGCGGGAGGTCCCGTAGATGGCCGTGTCCCACACAGGCGCCCTGTTCAGCGGCTCGGCGAGGTATCCGGCCCGCGCGGGGATCCCGGCCGCCGCCAGGTGCGCGGCCAGCTCGGGCGCGTCGCCGTCCGGGCAGACGATCGGGAAGAGCCACCAGGCGTGGCCCTCCGGGCGCGGCAGCCGTACCCCTGGGAGGCCTTTCAGGGCGTCCAGCAGCTGTACGGCGGTGCCGCGGCGGGCGGCGACCACGCCGGGGAGCTTGGCGAGCTGGGCGCGGGCCACGGCGGCCTGGAGCTCGGTCATGCGGTAGTTGAGCCCGAAGGCGGCGTGCGACCGGCCGGCCGCACGGTCCCAGCCCTTGTCCGAGAAGAGCCGCATACGTCTGGCCAGCTCGTCGTCGTCAGTGATCGCCACCCCGCCGTCGCCGCAGGTGATGTGCTTCCACTGCTGCAGGCTGAGGCAGCCCACCTGGCCCGCCGTACCCGCGAGCCGGCCGTCCGGCAGCTCGGTCAGCCAGGCCTGTGCGCAGTCCTCGATCAGCGTCAGGCCGTGCTCGTCGGCGAGCGCGCGCAGCTCATCGATCCTGGCGGGCGCGCCGAACAGGTGGACCGCCATGATCGCCTTCGTACGGGGGCCGATGAGCCCGGCCACCGCGTCAGGATCGAGATTCCCGTCCGATGGATCCACGTCCGCGAAGACAGGAACGGCGTTCTGCGCCAAGATGGGGGCCACGGTTCCGAAGTCCGTGATCGGTGTCGTGATGATCTCGTCCCCCGGGTCGGGCGCGGCCGCCACGACCGACAGATGGAGGGCCGCGGTGCCGGAGCTGCAGGCGATCGCGTGGCGGGTGCCGTACACGCGGGCGATCTCGCGCTCCAGCGCCCGCGCCTCGGTCCCCCAGACGGAGTTGAGCATGCCGGAGCGGATCACCCGCTCGACGGCGGCCACCTCCTCGTCGCCGAGCGTACGGCCGTCCGCCTCTGCCATGGACGGGAATTTCACCGGGCACCTCACAAGTTATAGTTGCGGTCTTGACCGAAAATAGCGAGAGGGAGGCGTGGGTGGGAATCGTCATCGGGGTCGTCGGACCGCACGACCTGGTCGACGACGTCGCGGCCGTCTGCGAGGAGCAGCCCGGCGTCAGCACGCTGCGCCTCGACTACGACCACGAGTCGCAGGCGCCCGCGATCGTCGAGGCACACGCCGCCGCCGTCGAGGGATGGCTGTTCACCGGCATAGTGCCCTACATGCTCTCCCGTGACGCCGAGGCGCTCACCCGTCCGGCGGCGTTCGTGGACTACTCGGGCGCGACGCTGCTCACCGCCCTGGTACGCCTCCAGCGTCAGGGCCGGGACGTCACCCGGCTGTCTATCGACACGCTCTCGGCCGCCGACGTCAACGCCACGTTCGCCGAGGCCGGGCTGCCCACCTCCGAGCTGCGCACGCTCCCGTACCGGCCGGAGATGACCTCCAAGAAGGCCATCGCCTTCCACCGGAAGGGCCCCGCGCACGCGGCGATCACCTGCCTGAGCTCCGTGCACGAAGCCCTCCGCGACGAGCTGCACGTCCTGCGCCTGGTCCCTTCCGTGCATTCGGTACGGGTGGCGCTGCGCCAGCTCATGCTGACCGCCGAGGGGCAGGCGCAGGAGGACGCCCAGATCGCGCTCGGGCTGATCGAGGTGGCCAATGAGGAGGGGCTGCTGCGCGAGGCCACGGCGCTCGGCGGCACGCTGGCCGGCTTCCGCGGCGGCACGCATCTGCTGGTGACGACCCGCGGCCCGCTGCACGACGCCACGGGCGGCTTCACGGGGCTGCCCATGCTGGCGCGGCTCGCCGCCCAGAACGAGCTGGTACGTGTCGGTTTCGGCCTGGGTCGCAGCGCGGCCGAGGCCGAGAGCCTGGCCCGCCGCGCCCTGGGCAGGGCCCGCCGGATCGGCGAGGTCGCCGCGGTCCTGTCGCTGCGCGCGGACACGGACATCGTCCTGGAGTCGGTCACCTCGGCCCCGGCCGGCACGCAGAACCTCTCGGTCATCGCCCGCCGCGTCGGCCTGTCGGTGTCCACGCTGGCGAAGCTCCTGGAGGCGCGGGCGGCGGCCGGGGAAGAGCCGCTGACGACCCGCGAGATCGCCGACCGCCTGGGCGTCCAGCAGCGCACGGCCCGCCGCATGCTCCATCGGCTGGAGCTGGCGGGCCTGGCCGAACGCACGGGCAACCTCACCAGCGGCTCCAGCGGCCGCCCCCTGACCCTCTACCGCCTCACCCTCTGACCGCGGCCACCCGGCCCCGGCCCCCTCAGCGAGCCCACCACCCCACGAGCCGTGGCCCCGCCACACGACACACCTCTCCCATCGCCGCACCTCAAGGACCCGCGCACGCAGTCGCACCCGAAGGACCCGCACACCCGCACCTCCCGCACCACCAGCCAGCGCCGGTGCGGCGAGCGCCAGGACGGCGGCACCCGGCGCAACGCGCACCCACGTCCAGGGCTGGGCGCACATCTTCCAATCGGCCGCGCGGCCATCCCGCAGGCGACCGTCCAACGGGCAAGCACTGCGCGCAAACAATGTGCGCGAGGCGTGCGGGCACGCGACCCGCGGGCACATCGTGAGAGAGCGCCCGGCCCGCGGGCACGGGCCGGCCGGATGCGGGGCAGGTGGGCATGGGGTCAGGAGAGCCAGCGGTCGAGCCCGGCCGAGACGAAGTCGTCGTCCCGGAGCCACGGATACGCACCCCAGATCCGGTCGATCTCGTCGAGCTGCCCCGGAGACAGCTCCTCGCCGGGGTCCAGGCACCAGCGCCCCGCCAGCAGCCCCTGGCGGCGCAGCACCTCGTGGATCCCGGGAATGCACCCGTGGAACCCGTTGGCCGAGTCGAAGATGGCGGCGTTGGCGTCCGTCAGGTGGCCGTCCAGCGTGAGCAGCCGCCGTACCGCCGAGTCGTCACCGCCCCGGGCGAGCTTGGCCTCCTCCAGCAGTTCCACGGCCCGCCGCACCCACACGGCCCACTGACCGAGCAGCCCGCCGACGAACTCGACGTCCACCTCGCGCCCGTCCACCACCACCCGGTGCGTGGTGATGAGGTCGGCCAGGATGTGATCGTCGTTCCCCGTGTAGAGCGCCACCTCCCCGGCTCGCCCCGCGCGTACGACGCCGTGCAGGACGTCCAGCGTGCGGTACCGGTCGAAGGGGGCGACCTTGACGCCCACCACGGACTCCACGGCAGCCAGACGTGTCCAGAAATTTCGGGACAAGGGGCGTCCGCCTACCGCCGGCTGCAGGTAGAAGCCGATCACCGGCAGCACCTCGCCCACCGCCCTGGCCCGCTCGATGAGCCCGTTCTCGTCGAGCTCCCGGTACGGGCTGAGCAGCACCATGTGGTAGCCGAGCGACCTGGCCAGCTCCGCCTCCGCCACCGCCTGGGACGTGGGCCCGGTCGCCCCGGCCACCAGCACCACCGCGCGGTCGAACTCCCCGGCGGTGCTCGCGGCCAGCTCGAGCACGGGCGGCAGCAGGCCGGTGCCGTGGATGGCGAACTGCGTCGTGTGGACGCCCACCGCCAGCCCGCCCGCGCCGGCCTCGACGTAGTAGCGGGTCAGCGCCCGCTGACGGCGCTCGTCCAGCTTCCTGTCC
Organism: Nonomuraea sp. NPDC049784; assembly: GCF_040659615.1. NCBI lineage: Bacteria > Bacillati > Actinomycetota > Actinomycetes > Streptosporangiales > Streptosporangiaceae > Nonomuraea > Nonomuraea sp. NPDC049784. The sequence continues at coordinate 18,407 of NZ_JBFAMX010000100.1, read as the reverse complement.
TCGGTGAGCGCGAGCGGGTGCGCCGGGATCACCAGGCCGCGCCTGAACAGGTCGCGCACGGACGTCTGCGCCTCTGGAGCCGTGCTCAGCACGTGAGGTCCCCCTTTGGTCATTGGTATGGCGCGCGGTTCACGCCGCGCGTTCCGGAAACCGGTCAGAAGCGGCCGTCGCGCCGTTCGAACTTGGTGGGCTTGCCGAGCAGCGGCCCGCCGTCCGCCACCCAGCGCGCCGTGTGCTCGATGAGCTCAGCGGGCGTGAGCTCCGGGTAGCCGAACAGGCGGTGGCAGCGCCCCGCGTTCGACAGCAGCGCGGTCGGCGCCTCCTCGCCGGTGAACACCGGCTCCTTGCCCAGCGCCGCGCCGAGGGCCTGCGCGATCTGGCGCACCGAGAGCACCTCGGGGCCGGTCACGTTCAGGACGTATGGGGGTGTGGAGGCCAGCGCCAGCGACCGGAGCGTCACCTCGTTGGCGTAGCCCTGCCAGACCACGTTCACCTGCCCCGTCGCCAGGTCGACGGGCTCTTCCGCGAGCACCTTCTGCGCCAGGTCGACGAGCACCCCGTAGCGCAGCTCCACCGCGTAGTTGAGGCGGATCAGCGACAACGGCGTGCCGTACGTCTCGGAGAAGTGCGTCAGCACCCGCTCGCGGCCCAGGCAGCTCATGGCGTAGTCGCCCACGGGCCCCGACGGCGAGTCCTCCGTGCTGCCGCCGCCGGCGACGGGGACGAGCGGGTAGACGTTCCCGGTGGACAGGGCGGTGATCCTGCTGTCCTTGAACCGGTCCGCGACCCGCCCGGGCAGGTACGCGTTGGTGAACCAGGTGGCGTGCTCACGCCCCTGTGTGCCGAACTTGGCGCCGACCAGGAAGACGACGTTCGGCGCGTCGGGCAGGTCCCGCAGCGCCCGTTCGTCGGCCACGTCGGCGGACACCACCGTCGCGCCGTCCTTACTGAGCGCCTCGGCGAGCCCCGGCTCGGAGAAGCGCGAGACGGCGATGATCCGCCGGCTCCCGTTGGTGGCGTTGAGCGCCAGCCGCACCAGGCTCGGCCCCAGTTTGCCGCCGGCGCCCAGGATCAGGATGTCGCCGTCGAGCCCGCCCAAATCATCCACGAGCCCGGCGCTGGGCCGCGCCAGCCGCTCCTCGAGTTCCGCTGTCGTGCGCACGCGGGTATCTCCTCCGTCCGTTATTTACGGTCCAGACCGTAACTGTGGCGGACTTCGGCTGTCAACGGGTACGGGCAGGACAACTGGGTCAGCTGGCCTCGCGGGCGGCCACCAGCACCTCGAGGATGGCCCTCGTCTGCTCCCACGGCACCGGGCTCGGCGCGCCGCGCACCATGGAGAGGAACGCGTCGATGGTCCCCTCGTACCCCAGCCCCTTGACCGGATCGTCGCCGCTCTCGATCACGATCGCGTCGGAGCCGTCGGCCCTGTGCACGGTGACGGCGTAGGACTCGCCTTCTGAGACACCGAGGATCTCGACCGTCCCCGTGACACCGCTCCCCCACCGCAGCGCCATCACGCCGGTGTCCTCGGAGCGCAGGCCCTGGTAGTGCCGCTTGGCCCCGGCGGCGCCCACCAGCCGCACGTCCGGCCCCAGCAGGGCGACCAGCAGCTCCACGCCGTGGATGCCCATGGTCACCATGGTCCCGCCGCCCTGGCCCGGCGTGTCCTGCCAGGCGTTGTAGCCGTCCGCCCACAGCCCCACGTCATGCCGTACGGTGGCCCGCACGGCCAGCACCTCGCCGGCATCGACTCGGGTCCCCGCGAACGCGGGAGCGAACCTCAGCACAGAGCTCGACAGCACCCGCTCGTGGATCGCCAGCCGGTCGAGCGCGTCGAGCTGGGCCCTGCTGGCGGCGGCCGGCTTGTTCACGAAGCAGGCCGCGCCGGTCTCCAGCACCCGCGCCAGGGCCTCGGGCACCTGCGGATTGGGCACGGTCAGCACCACGCCATCGGGCCCGGTGGCCAGCGCCTCGCCGAGGCTGTCCGCCACCTTCGCGCCGGGGTGTTCGTCGGTGAAGCGCCGCAACCGCTCGGGATCCGGCTCCCACACCACCAGCTCGGCGTGGCGGGTCAGGGTACGGGCATCGGTGTACGGATGGCTGGTGGCCAGCCCAGCCAGGACAATACGCACGATTCGGGCTCCTCTACAGCTCGTCCACCTCGGCGAACGCCCGTCCGCCCGAGAGCTTCGCGTACCCCGGTCCCCGATCGAAGAAGCGGTCCGCCGGTGGGCGCAGGCGGGCGCGGAGCTCGGCGGTGGCCTGCTCGTCGATGCGGTCGCCGTCCAGGACCACGCCGTAGTCCCCCAGCGCGCCCGCGATCGACACCTTCCCGTCCCGCACGTCGGCCGCCACCGCCCGGGGGTCCCGGTCGTACGGGGAGCCCCAGCCTCCGCCCCCGGTCGTACGGATGCGGATCAGCTCGCCGGCCTGCACCGGGTGGTCGTCGACCAGCCCCTCCATCTCCTTGCCCGCGATCTCCACCCGGAACGGCCGCCCGGCGAGGCCACCGTTCACGCCCCAGCAGGACAGGATCGAGCGGTCGGCGATGGACATGTACGAGGCGTCCCTGAGCATCCTGATGTGCTTGTCGTAGCCCAGCCCTCCCCTGAACATCCCGGGACCGCCGGAGTCGCAGGCCAGCGCCAGCCGCTCCACCCGGAACGGCCAGCGCGCCTCGGCGAACTCCACCGGTATGTTGCGCGAGTCGGGCACCACGTGGATGGTGTCCTCCCCGTCGGCGTACCAGCGCCCGCCGGAGCCGCCGCCCAGGACCTCGCGCATCAGGTACGGCTGCCCTTCCGTGTCCGTGCCGTACACGCCGGTGTAGCGGATGGTCTCCTGGTCGGCCGGCATGCGCCCGTTCGTCGCCTTGGCCAGCACGCCGGCGAGCACGCCGAGCAGGCGCAGGATGACGAACGTGCGGGCGTTCGTGGGAGCGGGGAAGACCGGGGTGAGCAGGGTGCCCTTCTCCGGGAAGATCATCTTGATGAGCGGCACGACGCCCTCGTTGACGTCCAGCTCCGCCATCCGCTCCGGCGTGTCGGCCAGGTTGCGCAGCACCGGCGCCAGCCACTTCTTCAGGAAGACGCCGTCGGCGTAGTCGCCCGCGTGGTTGATCGGCCCCTTGGCCTGCGGCGACGTTCCGGTGAAGTCGATGGTCATCGGAGATTCCGCCGCGTGGTCGACGGTGAGCGTGATGCGCTGGGCGTGCAGGCGGGGCTCGTCCACGCCGTCGTGCTCGGCGTAGTCCTCCCACACGAACGTGCCCTCAGGGATCTTGGCCAGCAGTTCCCTACGGAACGTCTCGGTGGTCTTGGTGATGATCGCGTCGAAGCACTCCTCGACGGCCTGCTTGCCGTACCGCTCGAACAGCTCGCCCAGCCGGCGCGCCCCCATCAGGCACGCCGAGCACTCGGCGTCGAGGTCGCCCGCGAGCGAGTCGGGCATGCGGGAGTTACGCGTCATGATGCGCAGCGCCGCCTCGTTCGGCACGCCCTGGTCCCACAGCTTGATCGGCGGCACCATCAGGCCCTCTTCGAAGACCGACCTGGCGTGCGAGGGCATGGAGCCGGGCACGGACCCGCCGATGTCGTCGTGGTGGCCGAACGCCTGCACGAAGGCGACGACGGATCCCTCGTGGAAGACGGGCACGGTCACGCACAGGTCGGGCAGGTGGCCGATGCCGCCCTCGGAGAGGTAGACGTCGTTGTGGAAGTAGACGTCGCCGGGCTTCATCGTCTCGACGGGGAAGTCGCGCACGACCGGCTGGACGAGCGCGCTGTAGGAGCGGCCGGTCAGCTTGCGCAGCCGTACGTCGTGAATGCCCGCGCGGAAGTCGTGCGCGTCGCGGATCATCGGCGAGCGGGCCGTGCGGGCGATGGCCGTCTCGACCTCCTTCTCGACGGACGCCAGCGTGCCCTCGACGATCTCCACCAGGATCGGATCAGTCACGCCGTACCTCCACATTTCCGTACTCGTCCACTCTCGCGGTGAAGCCTGGGTGGATGGGGATCGTCGAGCCGTACTCCTCGATCACGGCGGGCCCCTTGACCACGGCGCCGGGGCCGAGCGCGGAGCGCTGGTGGATGGGGGTGTCGCGGGTCTCGTCGAAATGCACGGGACGTACCGAGGTGGCGCCCTCGCCGGCGTTCTCCAGACGGCGGATGGCCGGCCGGGTGATGGGGCCGATGCCGGAGACGCGCAGGTTCACCCATTCGACGCCGTGGCGGGGATCATCCCGGTACGCGTACCCGTACAGCTTCTCGTGGGACGCGTGGAAGCGGTCGATCACCTCGGCCTGCCAGTCGTCGTCGATCTCGCCTGCCGGGGCGGGCACGCTGACCTCGTAGGCCTGGCCGTAGTACCTCAGGTCGGCGCTGCGCATGTAGACCGGGTCGTCGAACCCCTCGCGGTCGAGGGCCTCGCCCGCCTGATGCTCCAGGTCGTGGAAGATCTCGACCGCCTTGCCGAGCGACAGCTCGCGAGTGACGTACGTACGGACGTAGTCGTTCTTGACATCCACCGTGAGCAGCCCGAACGCCGAGACGTTGCCGGGGTCGCGCGGGATGACGACGGCCGGCAGGCCGAGGATGTCGATCAGCCGGCACGCCAGCAGCGGCCCGGAGCCGCCGAAGGTCACCAGGGGGAAGTCCCGCACGTCGAGCCCGCGCTTGACGGTGAGCTGCCGAATCGCGTTGCTCTGGTTGAACGCGCTGATCTCCAGGATGCCGGTCGCCGTGCGCTCGGGAGTGAGGCCGAGCTTGTCCGCCAGCGCCTCGATCCCGCCGCGCGCGGCGTCGGCGTCCAGCGGGATCTCGCCGCCGAGCAGGTGGGGCGGGATCCGGCCCAGGAACACGTGCGCGTCCGTGACCGTCACCTCCGTGCCGCCCCGGCCGTAGCAGATGGGCCCGGGGTCGGCGCCCGCGGACCTGGGACCGACCTTGAGCGTGCCCTCGGGCGAGATCCACGCGATCGAGCCGCCGCCCGCGCCGACGGTGATGATGTCGATCATCGGGATCTTGCACGGGTAGCGGCCGACGGAACCCTCGGTGGTGATGGAGGGCTCGCCGTCGACCACCACGGCCACGTCGGTCGAGGTGCCGCCGCCGTCCAGCGTGATCACCGACTCGTGCCCCGCCGTGGAGGCGATGAGCGCCGCGCCGAGCGCCCCCGCCGCAGGGCCCGACAGGACGGTGCTGATCGGCTGGTTGACGACCTCGCGGGCGGACAGGATGCCGCCGTTGGACTTCATGACCGAGAACGGCTTGCCGAGGCGGTTGGACAGGTTCGCGATGTAGCCGCGCATGGCGGGCTTGACGGCGGCGTCCACGAGGGTGGTGACCGAGCGCTCGTACTCGCGGTATTCGCGCAGCACGTCGCTCGACAGCGAGATCACCGCCTCCGGGTGCTCGCGCCAGAGCACCTCACGCATGCGGCGCTCGTGCTCGGGGTTGGCGTAGGAGTGCAGGAAGCAGACCCCGATCGCGGTGATGCCCTTGGCCTTGAACCAGCGGGCCACCTCGACGGCCTGCTCCTCCGAGAACGGCCGCACCTCCTCGCCCCGGTGGTCGAGCCGCCCATCGACGGTCTTCACCAGGTGTACGGGGACGATTCTTGGTGGCTTGACCCAGAAGTACGAGTTGCCGTAGCCGTCGGGCACGCTCTGCCTGGCGATCTCCAGGACGAACTCGAAGCCCTCGGTCGTGATGAGCCCCAGGTCGGAGATCCGGTCTTCGAGCAGTTGGTTCGTGGCCACGGTGGTGCCGTGGACGATCGAGCCGATGTCGAGCTCGCCGAGCTTCGCGATGCCCGCGACGAACCCGTCCGCCGGGTTGGCGGGCGTCGAAGGGGTTTTGGTCGTGAGGATCGCACCGGTCTCCTCGTCCACCGCCACGACGTCGGTGAATGTTCCCCCGGTGTCCACTCCGATACGGACGCTACGCATGGCTCCTCGGTTGGCCGGTGACCACAGTTCCTCCTGCTGACTCCAGAGAAGAAATGTCCCACGAGGTCATGGAACAAGCCAAACCACTAAGCTGGCCCCCCGTGACCGAACTGTCTGCCTTGTCTGCCGTGCCCTCTGGTGCCAGGGATGCCGTACTCAAGTTCTACTTCGGCCCCATGGACTGCGGAAAGTCCACGCTGGCGCTCCAGATGAACTACAACCACGGACGTCAGGGCAGGCGCGGCCTGGTGCTGACCAAGCACGACCGCTCGGGTGGCCCCAAGGTCACCAGCCGGATCGGGCTCGGCCTCGACGCGATCGAGGTGGAGGACTCGGTCGACCTCGTGCGGCTGGTTACCTCCCACGATCGCATCGATTATCTCATCTGCGACGAGGCCTGCTTCTACACCGTCCAGCAGATCGAGCAGCTCGCGGACCTGGTGGACGAGCACGGCGTGGACGTCTACGCGTTCGGGCTGGCCTCGGACTTCAGGTCGGTGATGTTCCCGGCGGCACAGCGGCTGTTCGAGCTGGCGGACGAGGTGTGCCGGCTGCAGGTCGAGGTGCTGTGCTGGTGCGGGCGTCCCGGGCAGCTCAACGCCAGGGTGGTGGACGGGATGATGGCCCGTACAGGCGAGCAGGTCGTGATCGGCGACACCGACGCCTCGCACGTGCGCTACCAGGTGCTCTGCCGCCGCCACCACCGCTCCGGCCGGCTCGGCGAGGGCCCGGCCAAGGCGATCTAGGCTCAGACGAGGCGGTCCAGGAGGTCCCTGAGCAGGCGCGCGTCGTCGCCCGGCAGGGCAGCGAGGAACGCCTCCTCGGCCGCCGCCACGGCGCGCGTGGCCCCCTCGAGCGCCTCCCGGCCCTGCTCGGTCAGCTCCACCATGTTCTTGCGCCGGTCGCCGGGATGCGGCCGGCGCCCGACGAGCTTCTTCCGCTCCAGCCCGTCCAGCAGGGCGACCATCGTCGTCCTGTCGATGCCCAGCCGCTGGGCGGCCTCCAGCTGGGAGAGCGGCTCCGGCGTGCGGAGCACCGACAGCACCGCGAACTCGCGCCCATCGATCTCGTACGGCTCCAGCGCCGGGCCCGTCAGCTCCGCCAGGCGCAGGTTGGCGTGCTTGAGCAGGTAACCAAGAGTCCGACGTCGCGACACGTCACGATTCTCACACGGCACAGTATCCGTCGTCGTCGCACCCGTCGGCCGGGGCGGCCAGCTGGGTGATCGGCGTCTGGCCGGTAAGCTCCGCCACCTCGTCGATCGCCGCCGCGAACGCCTCCTCCGGCTGAGCCCCCGACACCGCGTACTTGCCCTCGAACAGGAACAGCGGCACCCCGCTGATCCCGAGCTCCCGCGCCCTGCCGAGCTGCTCGCGCACCTGCTCGGAGCCCTCGCCCCCATCATCGACACTGGCCTCGACAGCCAGCTTGGCCAGGACGTCGGCGTCGGCCACGTTCAGCCCCTCGCTGAAGTACGCGCGGAAGAGCCGCTCGGTCATCTCCTTGCCGCGCCCCTGCCGCGTCGCGACCTCGATCAGGCGGTGCGCCTCGAACGTGTTGGCGTTCACCGCGTGGTCGTAGTCCATCGCGAGACCCTCGCCGGAGGCGGCGTCGGTGACCCGCTGGACCATCTGGCGCGCGTTCGGCCCGAACTTCCGCTCCAGCGCGGGGATCAGCGGCTCACCCTCCACGGGGGCGTCGGGATTGAGCTGGTACGGGCGCATCGTCACGTCGATCGTGCCGCCCTTGGCGCGGAACCGTTCGGCGGCCTTGGCGAACCTGGTGTGCCCGATATAGCACCAGGGGCATACGACGTCGGAGAAAATCTCAACCTTCACGCCTATGGGCAACCGCCGGGCACCGCCGATGATTCCTATCCGGCGGCCAGCTCCTCCAGCCGGTAAGGAAGGTACGCCGAGTCGTCCACCAGCGCCGACGCGCCGCGCCACCACCCGAACCACTCGCCGCTGCGCCACATCCAGTCCACGCGCTCGATGGCGGCCACCACGTCGCCGACCGTCTCCCACCGCTCGCCGAGCTGCTCACGGGTGGCGCCGTGCCGCAACGCCCAGGCACGCAGGACCCCCACGGCGGCGGAGGGGACCCCGCGGGCGTACGGGTCGGGGTCCTCACCGGGCAACCGGTGCGGCCCGAGCCCGGCCGCCACGCCCCAGCTCCACTGGGCCTCGGCCGGCCGGGAGTAACGCAGGGAGTGGAAGTCGAGGTTCGACCCGAGCTCGTCGTCGGGCCGCCTGGTGACGACCGCGTCGAGCCGTCCGCCGGCGTCGAAGTGGACGACCACCCGCTGCCCCGGCTTCACTCCCGGCGGCAGCTCGAACCTGTCCTCTGCCTGCCACGAGTTGAGGTCGACCTCGGCGACCGGCCGGCCCCACAGCTGGTCCGCGGCGTCGTCGGAGATCCAGGCGGCCAGCATCTCGAGCGCGGTCAGATCGGTCCACGGCTCGATCGCGACCGCCGTGCGCACCACCTCGTCCGGAGCCGGCAGCTTGCCGCCCCTGGGCCTGCTCCACCACTCCTCACCCAGCTCGCGGGTGCCGACGAGCAGCGCGGCGATGGCGGCCAGCTCGGCCGACCGCCGGGTGAGCGAGGCGCCCAGCGCCAGCTCGAGAGTCCGAGCGGTCCGCTCCTCCCCGAGCACCGGGCGCACGTCCGCGATCAGGGTCTCGGCTGTGGGGCGCTCGTCGCCCAGCAGGTTGCGCACGACTCGCCTGGCTTCGGTCCGTGCGTCTTCCGCGTGTGCCTGCCGCATACAGCCACGCTACGCCTGTAGATCCTTTTCCGCGAGAGCCCAGCACCGGCGCCTGACATGCACCCCAGCGGGCCCACCTCACGCCTGGACCACGATTCACACCACAGGCGACATCCACCCCGAACACCACACCGACGCCGGCGTCGCAAGCCCTCCATCCCGGGTCAGGGGCTCTGGCGTCGGGAGGCGCGTCCGAGCAACCAGCCCACCGCGACACCCGTGAGGGCGATGCCCGCCCCCATCCCGAACGACGCCAGCATCACCCACGGCCGCGTCTGCGTGTGCCGCTTTGGGGGCCGCTCGTAAACAGCGCCCCCCACCGGGCTCACCGCGCCCGCTTGATCCGCCGAACCCACACGACCGGTCCCACCCGCCAGGGCGGGCACATGCACACCGGCACGGGCATCCACGCCGCCCTCCGACGCGATGAGACCGGCATCGCCCTCCGTCACGACACGCGGACGGCCCTCAGCGCGATCCCCGCCGAGCGCGCCGGCCCCGGCACCGGCCGCCGCACGCAGGTGGTCGTCGACGGCCGAGAAGAACTCCCCCGCCGTCCGCTTGGCCACCGAGCCGAGCATGCGCTGCCCGACCCCGCCGATCATCCCGCCGATCACCGCGTCGGCGTCGTAGTCCACCCGGGTCCCGTCTTCGACCTCGCTCAGCCGTACCAGGACGGTGGCGTCCACCGTCCCGGGCGCCCCCTGCCCACGTGCCTTGAGCGTGAAGCTCTCGGGCGCCAGCGGATCGGCCAGCGCCACCTCCCCCTGATAGACGCCCTTGATGGACGCGACGCCCGCGTTGATCGTCATCCGGTACGTGTCAGGCCCGGTCTCCTCCAGGCGCTCGCACCCCGGAATGGTGCGCACCAGCACCGCGGGATCCTGGAGCGCCGCCCACACCCGGTCCCTCTGAACGCCGATCACGGCACTACCCGCCACTTTCATGCAGCAACTCTAAGCAGCCGGGACGTCGCGGATAAGGGCAACACCTGACAGAGGAACGGCGCGTCTTACGGGATCAAGCCTGGCAAGATGGGGGCCCATGTGCACGGGGCAGAGCGGGGATCCGTACGGGACGACGGGACCACGTACCACCACGCCTGAAGACCGCCCCGTGCGGAGAGCAGTCCGGCTGGCCGGCGTCGCGTTCGCGCTGGCCCTGGCCAGCGCGTGCACCCCTGCCGAGACCGCTAGCCTCACCCCTTCCAGGAACCCGTCCGCGGGCCCTGCAGTGGAGCCGTCGGAATTACCCACCGCCGACCCCCAAGCCCCGCCGGGCGTTCGCCCGCGCAAGGGTGAGGTGCGCCCGATCGAGCACACCGGCGACCTCCCGCCCGTGATCAGCTCCATCCCCACCAAGCGCAAGGTCGTCTTCCTGACCATCGACGACGGCTGGGAGCAGGACCCGGGCTTCGTCAGGCAGGTACGCGACCAGCGCATCCCCATCACCGCCTTCGCCATGCGCGACGCCGTCGAGGCCAGGGGCACCCCCGACCTGGCAGGCGGCCCAGGGAAGTACGTAGGCGCCGGGAAATGGGGATATTTCCGGCAGCTCCGCGACGCCCACGTACCCATCGAGAACCACACCCTCACCCACCCCAACCTCCGCCTGCTCGCTCACGACGCCCAGCGACGCGAGATCTGCGGCGCCTCCCAGATCATCAGGAAGGAGCTGGGCGCCAGGCCCACCCTGTTCACGCCGCCGTTCGGCAACTACAACACCGACACGCTCAGGGCCGCCAAGAGCTGCGGCATCCAGGCGGTCCTGCTCTGGACCGCCACCGTCCAGCCAGGCGGCAAGATCGCCTACCAGGTGCCCGACAAGAGGTTGAGGCCGGGCGACATCCTGCTCCTCCACTTCCGCCCCAACCTGGCCAGGGACTTCCGCATCCTCGTCAACAAGATCAAGCGCCGCGGGTACGAGCTGGGCAACCTTCAGGCGTACCTGGACGCCGCCAACCCCCGATAGTCGTAGCCGCCCGCCCCTTCAGGGTCCGCCCCCGGACGTACGGATGAATCAACCCGGCGGCTGACGCGCCGGACCGGCCCGGCGCGGGATCCTCAGTACGCAGCAGCAGCCAGCGGACAGCGATGTGACCAAGCTCGCATCGCGTTGCTCTACGACTTGTAGTACTACTTCAAGTAGATGAACTACAGCCTGTAGAGCTCAGGGAGTCGACGGGGATGATGGACGCACTTGATCTGGCGCGGTGGCAGTTCGGGGTGACCACCGTGTACCACTTTCTGTTCGTGCCCCTGACCATCGGTCTGGGGATCTTCGTGGCGGGCCTCCAGACGGCCTGGCACCGCACGGGGAAGGACCACTACCTGAAGCTCACGAAGTTCTTCGGGAAGCTGTTCCTGATCAACTTCGCCATGGGAGTGGTCACCGGCATCGTGCAGGAGTTCCAGTTCGGGATGAACTGGAGCGAATACTCCACGTTCGTCGGCGACGTCTTCGGCGCACCGCTGGCCATGGAGGCGTTGCTGGCCTTCTTCATGGAGTCCACGTTCCTGGGGCTGTGGATCTTCGGCTGGGAGCGGTTGCCGAAGAAGGTGCATCTGGCGTGCATCTGGGCGGCCGCCATCGGGTCCAACTTGTCGGCGTATTTCATCCTCGCGGCCAACGCCTGGATGAAGCACCCCGTCGGTTACGAGGTCGTGGACGGCAAGGCCAGGATGACCGACCTGTGGGCCGTGCTCACCAACTCCACGGCGCTCGCCCAGGTGCCCCACGTGATCGGGGCGGCGTTCATCGTGGCGGGCGGTTTCGTGCTGGCCGTGAGCGGCTACTGGCTGCTCAGGACGCGCGCCCCCATGTGGCGCAGCGCCGCCAGGGCAGCGCTGGTGATGACGGCGATCGCGGGGGCCGTCGTCGCGGGCACCGGCGACACGTCCGCCAGGCTGCTGTACGAGCAGCAGCCCATGAAGCTGGCCTCGGCCGAGGGCCTCGAGCGCGACACGGCGGGCGCGGCGTTCTCCTTGGCACCCGGCATCGAGATCCCCCACGTTCTGAGCTTCCTGGCCGCCCACGACCCCGACGCCACCGTCCAGGGCATCGAGGACCTGCAGCACCGCTTCGAGCAGCAGTTCGGCCCCGGCGACTACCGGCCGAACCAGCCGGTCGTGTTCTGGTCGTTCCGGGTGATGATCGTGTTCGGGATGGCCACGGTGGGCCTGTCGGTGCTCGGCCTCTGGCTCACCCGGCGCAGGCGGGACTTCCCGAGGTGGCTGTCGCGGGCGATGCTGCTGGCCCTGCCGCTGCCGCTGGTCGCGGTGATCGCCGGCTGGCTGCTGAGCGAGATCGGCCGCCAGCCGTGGACGGTCGCGGGCGAGCTGCTCACCGCCTCCAGCGTGTCGCCCGGAGTGAGCCTGGCCGAGGTGGCCACCTCACTGACGATCTTCACGCTCCTGTACGGCGCGCTCGCGGTGGCCGAGGCCGTACTGCTGACCAGGCATGTCCGCAAGGGCGTCGAGGAGCAGGCGCCCGCACCCGCGGCCGAGCGGCTCGAGCCGTCGCTGATGTACTGAGGGGTAAGACAATGATCGATTTGTGGTTCGTCATCATCGCCTTCCTCTGGACGGGCTACTTCGTGCTGGAGGGCTTCGACTTCGGCGTCGGCATGCTGGCGCCCATCGTGAGCAGGAACGCCGAGGAGCAGCGGCAGAGCCTGCAGACCATCGGCCCGGTGTGGGACGGCAACGAGGTGTGGCTGATCACCGCCGTCGGCGCCATGTTCGCCGCCTTCCCCGCCTGGTACGCGGGCGTGTTCAGCGCGTTCTACCTGCCGGTGACGCTCGTTCTGGTGGGGTTGATCGTGCGCGGCGTCGGCCTGGAGTGGCGGGGCAAGGTGACTGACCCGCGCTGGTGCGATCTGGGCATCGTGGTGGGCAGCGCGCTCCCGGCGTTCCTGTGGGGTGCGGTCTTCGCCGGCCTGCTGTATGACAGCCTGCCCGCCACCCTGGTCGGGGGCGCGTTCACGTTGGCGGTGTGCCTCCTGCACGGCGCCGTCTTCCTGACGCTCAAGACCACGGGTCCGGTACGCCGCCGCGCCCGCGTCGTCGCCCTGGCCGCCGGCGGGGTGGCCATCCCGGTGGCCGTGGTGGCGCTGTCGAGCCTGCGCTCGCTCCCGGCGCTGGCCGCCATGGCGGCCCTGGCCGCGGCCACGGCCCTCATCTGGCGCCGCCGGGAGGGCTGGGCCTTCGCGGCTACGGCGGGCGCCATCGTCCTGACCACCCTGGCCGTCTTCATGGAGCTCCGCCTTCGGCCACTCCCCGGCCTGACGCTGGCCGAGGCGGCCTCCGGCCCGTACACGCTGACCATGCTGAGCTGGATCGGACTGATCGCGCTGCCGTTCGTGCTGGTCTACCAGGGGTGGACGTACTGGGTGTTCAGGAAGCGCGTCCGGGCGGAAGTGACGCCCGTCCAGGTGGCTAGCTCCTATTAGCGGACCCAGCACGGCACATGGCTAGGAGGCCGGGGCGCCGCCGAGGTAGAGGCGGCCGAGGCGGGGGTCGGCGGCGAGTGCGGGGGCGGGGCCGGTGATGTGGACGCGGCCGAGGTCCAGAACGCAGCCGACGTCCGCCATCTCCAGGGCCCGGCGCGCGTTCTGCTCCACCAGCAGGACCGCTACCCCGGTACGCCGCATGAGGTCGATCCGGTCGAAGACCACCTGCGTGTTACGCGGGTCGAGCCCCATCGACGGCTCGTCCAGCAGCACCACGGCGGGCTCCAGCATGAGCGCCCGCGCGAACTCCACCTGCTTCTGCTGCCCGCCCGACAGCAGCCCCGCCATGGTCCCCCACCGCTCGGCCACCACCGGGAACAGCTCCTTGACCACCTCGATCCGGGCCTGGAGCTTCGCGGAGTCGCGGACGGTGAAGCCGCCGAGCCGCACGTTCTCGGCCACGGTCATCTCGCGGAACACGCTGTGTCCCTGCAGCACGTGGGCCAGCCCGAGCCCGAGCAGCCGCTGCGGCGACAGGCCCGTCACGTCCTGCCCGGCCAGCAGGACCCGCCCCGACCGGGGCGGGAGCAGGCCGCTGGCGACCTTGAGCGCGGTGGACTTGCCCGCGCCGTTCGGCCCGACCAGGCAGACGACCTCCCCGGCGCGGACGGTGACGGACAGGCCGCGCAGCACCGGCGCCGCCCTGCCGTACCCGGCCTCGACGTCTTCCAGCGACAGGATGGTCTCAGACGCCAAGGTACGCCTCCAGCACCCGCGGGTCGTCCCGCACCTCGGCGGGCGGTCCGGACGCGATGGGCGCGCCGCGGTCGAAGACGATCACGTGGTCGCACATGCCCATCACCATGTCCATGTTGTGCTCGACGACGAGGAACGTGCGGCCCTCCGCGTTGAGGTCGCGTACGAGGGAGACGATGCGGTCGATCAGCGCCGGGTTGACCCCGCCCGCCGGCTCGTCCAGCAGCACGAGGTCGGGCTCGGCCATGAGGACGGCGGCCAGTTCGAGCAGCTTCTGCTGGCCGTAGGACAGGTCGCGGGCCTCGGCGTCCTCCAGGTGCTCGATGCCCATGCGCCGCAGCCAGTGGCGGGCCCGCTCCACCTCGCCCTGGTCGCGCAGCCCGGCCAGCAGCTCGCGCAGGCGGGTGCGGCGGACGGCGACCAGCATGTTCTCCAGCACGGTCAGGCGCGGGAAGACGCGGCAGAGCTGGAAGGTGCGGCCGATCCCGGCGTGCGCGATGCGGTGCGGCGAGTGGCGGGTGATGTCGCGGTCGCGGTAGAGGACGTGGCCGGAGTCCGGTTTGATCATGCCGGTGATGAGGTTGAAGAACGTGGTCTTGCCGGAGCCGTTCGGCCCGATGAGGCCGTTGATCTTGCCGTCGGCCAGCTCGACGGTCGCGCCGTCGACGGCCAGCACCCCGCCGAACGACTTGGTCAGCCCTTCCGTGCGCAGCGACGTCACTGTGTCACTCATTGGGCGACCTCCTGGAGCCGCTGTTCGGCCGTCTCGTCCGGGATGGAGGGCCCCGTACGTCTCCTGGTCAGCCGGGCGAGGATGCCGTCCGGCATGAACAGCACCACCAGCACGAGCACCAGGCCCGTCGCGGTCAGGTGGATCTGCGTCTCGCCCAGCGCGATCAGGAAGTACTCCCCCGCCGGGGCCACGATGAGCGCCCCGAGCAGCGGTCCGAACAGGTGTCTGACCCCGCCGAGCAGGCTCATCAGCACCATGTACGACCCAATCAGGATGGAGAAGACGAAGATGGGGTCGAGGCTGCCGAACCAGACCGCGTACAGCCCGCCGGCGAGCGAGACGAACAGGGCCGAGAGGGCGAAGGCCGTCACCTTGTACGCCCCGGTCGGCACCCCCAGGGACTCGGCCTTGTCCTCGTCCTCCCTGATCGCCCGCAGGCCGGCGCCGAATCGGGAGCGGGAGACGTACCACCAGGACAGCAGCGCGAGCCCGAGCAGCGCCAGGAACAGGTAGAAGAACACGATGTGCGTCTGCCCCCTGTGCAGGCCGGGGAAGGGCGAGGGCACCTGCAGCCCCGTGGAGCCGCCGGTGAGCGAGCGCCAGCCCTGGACGATGAGGTTCATCATCGACACGAGCGCGATCGAGACGATCACGAACGACGCGCCGCGTACCCGGACGGCCGCGATGCCGACGCCGACGGCGAACAACGTGACCGCCAGGGCCGAGACCAGCAGGGCCACGACCCACGGCATGCCGAGGCGGATCACGAGGAGCCCGGTCCCGTACGCGCCGAGGCCGAAGAACGTCGAGTGGCCGAGGGAGACGTAGCCGGTGAAACCGCCCAGGAGGTTCCAGGAGGTCGACATGGCCGCGTACATGACGGTCAGCGCGCCCGCGTACACCAGGTAATAGTTCGGGACGATCCACGGGTAGGCGATCGCCAGGCAGGCGACCACCAGCAGGAGCCCTCTAGAAGCGATGCGCAAGCCGGCCTCCGAAGAACCCCTGGGGGCGCACGAGCAGGGTCAGGAAGAGGAAGACGTAGAACATCATCGTGGCCCAGGTGGCGTCCACGGTCACCAGCACGAGGCCCTCGACCAGGCCGAGCATGACGGCCGCCAGCGCCGCGCCGATCACGCTGCCCAGCCCGCCGACCACGATGATGGCCATCAGCTTGCCGATCCACGCCCAGTGCGAGGCGGGGAAGAACGGCGTGATCAGCGCCAGCACGGTCCCGCCGACGGCCGCCGTGGCGAGGCCGACGCCGAAGCCGTAACCGGCGACCCGCTCCGTCTGGATGCCGACCAGCCTGGCCACCTCCCTGTGCTGGATCGTGGCCCGCAGCGCCTGCCCGAAGCGGCTCTTGATCAGCACCGCGAACAGGACGGCGAGGGTGATCGCGGCGACCCAGAAGGCGATGATCCTGTCGTACGGGAGGTGCACGCCGCCGATCGTCAGTGAGCGGGTCGCGTACTCCATGCTGACCGACTTGTAGGACCCGGTGTAGAACGTCCCGAGCAGCCCTTCGATCGTCAGCGCGATCCCGAACGTCAGCAGCACCGACATCATCGCCAGGTTGTCCGGCGCCAGCCGCGCCACCAGCAGCCGCTGGATCGCCACGCCCAGCCCGAAGAACAGCGGCACGGTCACGGGCAGCGCCAGGAACGGGTCCACCCCGAGCGTGGTGTGCACGGTGTAGGTGAGGTACGCGGCCAGGAACAGGAACGCCGGATGCGCCACCATGACCACCCGCATCACCCCGAAGTACAACGACAGGCCCGAGGCCAGCAGCGCGTAGAGGCCGCCGGTCAGCACGCCCAGGGCCAGCCCCTGCAGGAGCAGGCTCACCATTCCTTCTTCGGGTAGACGATGCCGGCGGTCTTGGCCTGCTCGGGGAGCACGATCTCGACCTTTCCGTTGACGTACTGCTGGATCATGTGCGCTTGTTCGGGCCTGCCCTGGTCGTCGAAGGAGAGCTTGCCCACGACCGTGTCGAACGTGCCCTGCCTGATGTGGTCGGCCAGCTTGTCCTGGCACTCCTTGGTGGGGTCGACGCACTTGACCGCGTTCACGGCGGCCTCGACGACCTGGCCGACGGTGAACCCGTTGGCGGTGTCCTCGTTCGCCTCGCCCTTGAACATCTCCTTGTGGCGTTTGATCATCTCTTGGTTGCCGGCGAAGGTGGCCGTGGCCGACCAGCCGACGGGCGAGATGATGTTCTCGGCCGCCCCCTTCACCGCGGCGGGGAACTCCGGCTCCGTCGGCCCTGTCGAGAAGGCCGCCAGCTTGGGCTGCACCTTCAGCTCCTGCAGCGCGCGCACCAGGCCCACGGAGTCCTCGAACTGCGTGCCGCCCACGACGATGTCCGGCTTGGCCGCGGCGATCTTGGCGGCGATAGGCGAGAAGTCGGTGGTCTCGGGCGGATACACCTCGTCCACGACCGTCTTGATCCCGGCCGCGGCCAGTTTGTCTCTCAGCCCGTACGCGGTGCCCTGCGCGAACGGGTCGTCCAGGCTGGCGTACGCGGCCGTCTTCGGCCGCTTGTCGGCCGGCAGCTTGAGTATGTAGTCGGCCAGGTAGTTGTAGTGGTCGCTCGCGATCGCCGGCGCCGCGTAGAACAGCCGCTTGAAGCCCTGCTCGAAGACCTCCTTGGCGGCCCCGGCCGGCTCCACGAAGAGCATGTTGTACGACTCCGCGACCTTGGCCGCCGGGATCACCAGCCGCGACGAGAACGGCCCGAAGACCAGGTTGACCTTGTTCTGTGTGATGAGGGACTCGTAGTCGGAGCTGACCCGGTTGGGGTCGGAGGCGTCGTCGCGGAAGATCAGCTCGACCTTCCTGCCCAGCAGGCCGCCCTTGGCGTTCACCTGGTCGGCCCAGACCTGGTAGCCCTCCTGGATGCCCGTGCCGGGCTCGGAGAAGTCGCCCGTGAGCGGGAGCGAGATGCCGATCTTCACCGGCCCCTGCTGCTGCCCCGGCGACTGCGCCGCGCCGGGCTCGTCGGTCTTGGCACAGGCGGTCACCGCTAAACCACAGATCGAGATGATCGCCAGGCCCTTGAGAACTCTTGCCATCGAGGAGACCCCCGTCAGAAGAGGCGCCGCGAAAGCGCTTTCGTAAGCGCTTTCGGTTACGATTGCACGGGATTCAGCCCCGTACAAGGGGGGTTCGCATCGCATGGCAGACCGTCCTCATCCGCCCCGCCTCGTCGACGTGGCCAAGGCCGCGGGGGTCTCGCTGGCGACGGCCTCCCGGGCCCTGACGGGCAGCACGGGGGTGAGTGCCCAGGTCGCCGCCCATGTCCAGGCGGTCGCGTCCCAGGTCGGTTACGTGCCCAACAGCCACGCGCGGGCGCTGGCCGGCGGGCAGGCGTCCATGGTCGGGCTGATCGTGCACGACGTCGGCGACCCCTACTTTGGCGAGATCGCCAGGGGCGTGCTGCGCGAGACCGAGAGCCGCGGCTACCTGGCGCTGATCAGCCAGACCGAGCGCGACCCGCGCGCGGAGCTGGCCAGGATCCGCGCGTTACGCGCGCACCGGGTCACCTCGATCGTGCTGGCGGGCTCGGGCTACGTCGACGCGGGCACCGAGGCCGACATCGCCACCGAGGTGCGCTCGTTCACGGCGGCGGGCGGCCGGGTGGCCGTGATCGGGTGACCGTGGCGGTTGGCGTCGATGCCGGTGCGGATGTAGGTGACGACGTCGTCGGGCGGGTCGTTGAGGTCGAACCAATCGAGCTTGTCGCACT
>NZ_JBFAMX010000099.1:0-26777 GCF_040659615.1 Nonomuraea sp. NPDC049784 | reverse complement strand
CCGCGTGCTTGAGCGACGTGAGCGGCGAGGCGCCGGTGCCGCCGTCGTGCCCGGAGATGAGCACCACGTCGGCGTGGGCCTTGGACACGCCCGCCGCGACCGTGCCGACGCCGACCTCGGCCACGAGCTTGACGTGCACTCGGGACTCGGGGTTGGCGTTCTTCAGGTCGTGGATGAGCTGGGCCAGGTCCTCGATCGAGTAGATGTCGTGGTGCGGCGGCGGCGAGATGAGGCCGACGCCCGGCGTGGAGTGCCTGGTCTTGGCGATCCACGGGTAGACCTTGTGGCCGGGCAGCTGGCCGCCCTCGCCGGGCTTGGCGCCCTGGGCCATCTTGATCTGCAGGTCGGCCGCGTTCACCAGGTATTCGCTGGTGACGCCGAACCGGCCGCTGGCGACCTGCTTGATCGCGGACCTGCGGGTGGCGTCGTAGAGCCGCTCGGGGTCCTCGCCGCCCTCGCCGGTGTTGGACTTGCCGCCGAGCCGGTTCATCGCGATGGCGATCGTCTCGTGCGCCTCCATCGAGATGGAGCCGTACGACATCGCGCCGGTGGAGAACCGCTTGACGATGCTCTCGACGGGTTCGACCTCTTCGATCGGGATCGGGCTGCCCTCGCGCAGCTTGAACAGGCCGCGCAGGGTCATCAGCCGCTCCGACTGGGAGTCCACGAGGTTCGTGTACTCCTTGAAGATCTCGTAGCGGCGGGTCCTGGTGGCGTGCTGCAGCTTGAAGACGGTCTCGGGGTTGAACAGGTGAGGCTCGCCCTCGCGCCGCCACTGGTACTCGCCGCCGACCTGGAGCCTGCGGTGGGCGTTCTCCGCGCGCGGGTAGGCGTGGCGGTGCCGCTGCTCGACCTCCTTGGCCAGCACGTCGAACCCGACGCCGCCCAGACGCGAGGTGGTGCCGGTGAAGCAGGAGTCGATGACCTCCTGGCTCAGCCCGAGCGCCTCGAAGATCTGCGCGCCGGTGTAGGAGGCCACCGTGGACACGCCCATCTTGGACATGACCTTGATGACGCCCTTGCCGTACGCCTTGATCAGGTTACGCACGGCCTTGCGCTTGTCCATCTGGAGCGCGCCGGTGTCGACCAGGTCCTCGATGGTCTCGATCGCGAGGTACGGGTTGATCGCGCCCGCGCCGTACCCGATGAGCAGCGCCATGTGGTGGCACTCGCGGGCCTCGGCGGTCTCGATCACCAGACCGATCTTGGTGCGGGTCTTCTCCTGGATCAGGTGGTGGTGCACCGCACCGGTCAGCAGCAGCGACGGGATCGGCGCCAGCGTCTCGGACGAGCCGCGGTCCGACAGCACGATGATCCGCGCGCCGCCCGCGATCGCCTCGGACGCCTCGGCCTTGATCTCCTCCAGGCGGTGCAGCAGTGCCTCGCCGCCGCCGGCGACCTCGTACAGGCCACTGATGACGTACGGGTGGAAGCCCGGCAGGTCGTGCTCGTCGTTGATGTGGATGATCTTGGCGAGCTCGTCGTTGTCGAGCACCGGGTACGGCAGCACGAGCTGGCGGCACGACGACGGACCCGGGTTGAGGAGGTTGCCCTCGGGGCCGATGGTGCTGGCCAGCGAGGTGACCAGCTCTTCACGGATGGCGTCCAGCGGCGGGTTCGTGACCTGCGCGAACAGCTGCGTGAAGTAGTCGAACAGAAGCCGCGGCTTCTCGCTCAGCACGGCGACGGGCGTGTCGGTGCCCATGGAGCCGATCGGCTCCTGGCCGGCCTTGGCCATCGGCGACAGGATGATGCGCAGCTCTTCCTCGCTGTAGCCGAAGGTCTGCTGCCGCTTGACGAGCGCCTCGTGCGTGGGGATCTCCCGCTGCCGCGCGGGCAACTCCTCGAAGCGGACGAGCCCCGCGTGCAGCCAGTCGGCGTACGGCAGCTCGGCGGCCAGCTCGGCCTTGATCTCATCGTCCTCGATGATCTTGCCGCGGGCGGTGTCGATGAGGAACATGCGGCCCGGCTGGAGGCGGCCCTTCCTGACCACGTCCTCCGGCTTGAAGTCCAGCACGCCGGCCTCGGAGGCCAGCACGACCAGGCCGTCGGCGGTCACCCAGAAGCGACCCGGGCGCAGGCCGTTGCGGTCGAGCACGGCGCCGGCCAGAGTGCCGTCGGTGAACGTGATCGACGCGGGGCCGTCCCACGCCTCCATCATCGAGGAGTGGAACTCGTAGAAGGCCCGGCGCGCGGCGTCCATCTCGGTGTGGTTCTCCCACGCCTCCGGGATCATCATCAGCACGGCGTGGGGCAGGCTACGGCCGCCGATGTGCAGCAGCTCGAGGACCTCGTCGAAGCTCGCGGTGTCGCTGCCATCCGGGTCACAGATGGGGAAAAGTCGCGAAATTTCGCCCGGGATGTGGGCAGACTGCAGCATCGCCTCGCGGGCCCGCATCCAGTTACGGTTGCCCTTGACCGTGTTGATCTCGCCGTTGTGGGCGATGTAACGGTACGGGTGGGCCAGCGGCCAGCTCGGGAACGTGTTGGTGGAGAAGCGTGAGTGCACCAGCGCGATCGCCGTCTCGTAACGCTCGTCGCTCAGGTCGGGGAAGAACGGCTCGACCTGGTCGGGCGTGAGCATGCCCTTGTAGACGATCGTCCTGGCGGACAGCGAGGGGAAGTACACGTGGGCTTCGTGCTCGGCCCGCTTGCGCAGGCAGTACGCGAGCCTGTCGAGCTCCAGCCCCTCCCGGCCCTCAGGGTCCGAGACGAACAGCTGGGCGAAGTGCGGCATGACGGCCCTGGCACTCGGCCCGGGCAGCGCGCGGTCGACCGGCAGCTCGCGCCAGCCGAGCACGGTGAGACCTTCCTCGGCGGCGATCTCCTCGATCAGGCCCTTGGCGACGCTCCTGGCCTGCTCGTCGATCGGCAGGAAGGCGATACCGGTCGCGTACGCGCCGGCAGGTGGAAGCGCGAACGGCACACTCGCGCGATAGAACCCATCGGGGATCTGCGTCAGGATCCCGGCTCCGTCGCCGGTGTCCGGCTCGCTACCCTTGGCCCCCCGATGATCAAGATTGCACAGCGCCGTCAGCGCCTTGACCACGATCCCGTGCCCTCGGCGCCCGGCGACGTCGGCGACCATGGCGACACCGCAGGCATCATGCTCGTTGGCGGGGTGGTAGAGGCCCTGGGGCTCGGGGAACCCGAGGTGGGCAGCAGGCATTTAATCCCTCCCGTCGTCATCGTCTGTCTCGAACTGCTCTACAGGCGGGGACGACGTTGGCCCTGCTGCATATCGTGGGTAGAGATTACCGCACGCTGCCGGAATGGTGCCCAGCACGTCCGCATTGCGAACATTCGACCTCATCCCACCATCCGAACTCTCTATCCCAAACCCCGGACCCGGCCTCCAAAATTCCCGCTGGACAGCCACGTTTTCCGGCAGGAGGAACGACTCGCACTCGGTGCCCACCCACCCGCCACACACAACGGTCAGGCATCTCACTTGACACACCGCCGAGACCGCACGCCAGTTCCGCCTCGCTGATCCCTTCGGGATCGCTACTCACGCTTCAGCCTCATGGGCACCCCCTTTGCTCAAGCTCGCCCCAGCTCCCATCCGACCCTCAGGCGCCGGCCCGGCGAGGCGTCGTGTGGGGGCGATCGGCGCAACGCGGTCAGTGGCCAAGGCGCCCCACCACCCGAAGCGCGGAGGGCATCGACGTGCGGCCGGGATCAGCCGTCGAAGAGGCTCGATAGGGTTGCCCTCATGGAGCGTGACGGGGTGGAGCGCCTGCTTTGCGAGGCCGGGGCGGACAGCAGGCGGCTGAGGCACGCCCTGACCCTCCTGTGCGACGCCCAATGGTGGACGCTGGCGGACCTGGTCAGGGAGACCGCCACGTCGAGGCGTAGCATCGAGGCCCTGCTGCGCGAGCTTCCCCTGGAGCGGAGGGGCGACGCCTTCCGGGTCCCCCTCACCCACACCCCCGACTACCAGGACCTCATCGCCCTGGCCCCGCCGCCCGAGGACCCGGTGGCCCACCTGCTCCCCCACTACACGCACGAGCTGGACCGGCTGAAAGACCTCGTAGCCAGGGCCCCGCGCGCCCGCCACGTCCTCGACCACGTCTCGGCGACGCCCGAGACGATTCTGCGGCGGGCGCTGCTGCTGGGTGCCCGGTTCTGGCTGCCCGGCACGCGCCTCCTCTGTGTGGGCGACCACGACCTGACCTCCCTGGCGGTCAAGCTGGTCCACCCGGAGACCGACGTCACGGTGGTCGACATCGACGAGCGCATCCTGGCGTACATCGACGACCAGCAGCTGGGCGTCCGCACCCGGTGGGCCGACCTGCGCCTCGGCCTGCCCGCCTCCGCTCGTGACCACGACCTGGCGCTCACCGACCCGCCGTACACGCCGGAGGGCACGGGACTGTTCGTCGCGCGCGCCGCCGAGGCCGTGAAGGACAACGGCCGCGTCCTGCTCGCGTACGGCGCCAGCGAACGCACCCCGATGCTGGCATTGAAGGTGCAGCAGGCCCTGATGGACCTCAACCTCGCCTACGAAGCCATTTATCCCGACTTCAACCGATACTTCGGAGCAGAGGCCATCGGTTCCGCTGCCGACCTGTACATTCTCCGCCCCACCACCAAGACGCGCCCGGCCGTGACGTCCCGTCTAAGCCGTCAAACCACCGCCATCTACACACAGGGCCCACAGTCGGTCGAAAGCGCCCACAGCACGCCCACAGGGCCGGTGGAGGCCATTCAGGGCTTCGACCCCGACCTGCTGGTGGGCGACTGGCCCAAGGAGCTCACCCAGCCCCGGGCCCGGCTCTCGACCTGGCTTTCCAAGCCGTACGCCGCCGCCCCGGACCGCGTGGCCGTCGCCCTGCCGCCCGGCCTCGAAGCCGCCCTCCCGCGCCTGCTCCTGGCGACCCGCGCGTCCCACGTACGCGTCGTGGGGTCCGCCCTCCCGCCCCTGCCGGACGTGCTGTCCACCGTCTACAAGCTGAGCGCCGGAGGCGACGTCCTGGACGCCGTACGCCTGCCGCAGCCGGACGGCGAAGCGGCCTCGGTGCTGCGCAGGATCCTGGACAACGGACACGCCAAGCTGGCGAACACCTGGCGCGAGGCCCTCATCGCGGTGGCCCGCGCCCAGGACACGACCCTCACCAAGAACGAGGCCCGCGCCCTCATCGGCGAGGCGGCCCCATGGGCGGAGGGCCTGACCCCGCTGGAGGCCCCACTCCACCGCCTGTCCAGCCTCCCTGAGGCCGTCACCGCGACCGTCACGGCCCTGACGACGACCACCTGACCTCCGCCAACGACTGAGGCTGAGGCTATCGGTGTGACTCCTGTTGGTCTTGAGCTCAGGTCGCGGCGACGATACGGCCCTGGACCACTCGCCCGAGCCCGTCGAGCGCCACGAGGGCGGTGACCAGGTCCTGGTCGGACGCCGTCCCTCCAACCCAGCTCACGGTCACGTAGTGGCCCATCGCCCGCGCCTGGGCCCGGCTGCGGGCGGCCTCGAACACGACGTCCTGCCGTACGAACCCATCCTTGCGCAACGCCGACACCAGCGCGTCGGCCGCCCGCCCGTCGCTCATGTTGAAGATGACGAACTGGCCCGCCGCCGTGCTCCCCTTGTACGTGGCCTGGAGCGCCTGCGTGCAGCCCGTGGCGGAGGTGCCCCAGAGCACCTCGTCGCAGTCGGTGACCTGCCGCGTGGAGTCCAGGCGCATGGTGCCCAGGGTCTGGGTGGCCGAAGTGAAGACCTCTTTCGGGGTCAAGGGGCTGGCGTCGTTCTGGCGGCTGTCGATGGCGGCGTAGAAGGCGGAGGTGGGCTCAGCGCGGAAGCTGGCCGGCCTGGGGTCGTCGCGGCGCAGCCACAACCAGCCGCCCACGGCGATGACGGCCAGGCCGGCGACCACAGCGGGGATGACGACACGACGCGACATCAGCCGGCCACCCCCGTGACCGCCACCACGTCGAAGCACCTCGACGGACCGCCCCTGCTGGTCGTGACGACGTCACGGGGCATCGACCGAACACCGCCGGATCGAGGCAACGAGGCGGCAGGCACCAAGCGACAGACGGCATCGGAACGTGGCGTCGTGGGAGGCGTCAGGCGGTCGGCGCTGCGGCCTGAGCGACTCGGCCGGCAGCGGGCGACCGGAGCCGGGTCCGAGCGGCGCGACACGGCGACCTGGACCAGGCGGCGCGACACGGCGACCTGGACCAGGGGGCGTGACAAGGTGACCGAGGTCAGAGGACGTGATACGGCGACCGGGGCCAGGGGGCGTGACGTCAAGAGGATGGTCCTGTGATCGATACGACGCGGCGGTATACGGCCTTCTCCGCCCCGCGCAGCGCCAGCGTGAGCGAGACGTAGTCGTCCTTGGGGCCGGGCTCCGCGCCGTCGACCCTCCCGAGCCACACCAGGCCGACGTAGTGGCCGAGCGCGTAGCCGCCCGCCTCGGAGTAGCCGCCCGCGGGGAAGGCGGCCTTGGGGGATTCCAGGGATCGCGTCCACCCGCCCCGGTAGAGGGTCTTCAGCGACTCGACCAGGTCGGCGGCGGACTTGCCGTCTTTGAGGTTGAGTAACGTGTACTGGCCGACGTAGCGGCCGTCGGAGCTGGCGTAGAGGCCGCGGGCGGCCTGGGTGCATCCGGCGTCCGACGTCTGCTCGAGAAGGCTCGCACCCCACAGCGCCGCGGAGCAGTCGGTGTCGAGTTTCTTGGCGACGAGCTTGAGCTTGAGCTTCTTGGAGACGGAGAACTCGCTCTGGCCGAACACCTCTTTCTCGGTGAGCGCCCGCTTGTCCTTGGCCCGATCCGTGACGGGGTCGAACAACTTGGGCGAGCCCCAGCCCCTGAAGACGTGCGGCAGCGCCGTGTCGGGGCCGATCACGGCGGCGCTGGCCTGACGCTCCGGGGAGTAGGTGCCGAGTGACCTGACGGCGGCCACCAGCCCGCCCATGCCCGCCAGCGCCGCGACGACCGAGGCGATGATGACGAGGAGCCGTTGCTGCTTCGGCCGTAGCCCCCAGTCGGTGAGAAGGGGGAACTGCCAGTCAGAGCGTGGAGTACGCCGCCGCTTACGCGAGAACTCCCCCGACCGCCCGCCATCGACCTCGGCCGCGGACTCCCCACCGTCGGCGCCAACCCCCGCAGGGGCGGCCCCGTCCGCGGATCCTCGACCAGAGGTGCCACCGGCGGCATGGCCACCATTCGCCCTTTCGGCGGACCGCCGACCACGGGACCCGGCCGCCGAAGCGCCGCCTTCGGCCGAACCTCGACTATGAGCACCCGCAACCGAAGCGCCGCCATCGGCAGCTACCCGGCCGCCGTGGGCTCCCGCAGGCGCAGCGCCATCATCGGTGGGACCACGACCATGGGCCCCAGCGGCCGAAAAGCCTCCATCGGCCGGTCCTCGACCGTGCGCCCCGGGAGCCGAAGCGCCACTTTCCGTCGTCGAGTTGCCGCGATCGGCTTCGCCTGACGAGCGACCGCGACGCATGCGCGCCGCCCTCCGGCCACCGCGGGACCCCGACGAGCGCCCGCCGTCATCGGCACCTGCCACCGACCGGCCACCGTCGACACCAGCATCCGACCAGCCACCAGAGACGCGGCCACCGACCCCGCTTCCGTCGCCCGCCCGGGACCAGTCGCCACTTTCCACACCCGCCGACCGACCGCCATCAGCCGCAGGCCAGCCACCGCCGCCCCGGTCCGCACCACCCGTATCCGACCCGGACCAACCGCCACTCTCCACGCCCGCCGACCGACCACCATCGGCCACAGGCCAGCCGCCACCGGCCCGGCCGGCGCCACCCGCGCCCGACCCGGACCAGCCGGAGCCGTCAGTGCCCTGCGCGGACCAACCACCATCTGAACCGTGCCCGGACCAGCCGCCGGCGTCCGCACCACGTCCGGACCAGCCACCACCATCCGAAGCTGACCAGCCGCCGGTGTCGGTGCCTCGGGCGGGGCGAGCGTCGTCCGGTCCTGTGGGGCCGTCGGGGCCGGGCGTCTGGCGGCCGCCGCGCGGGCGCCCCCCGCCGTCCGTACCCGAGGAGGGTCTGCCGTGCGCCCCGGAGCCGCCTCGTCTGCGGGCCATCACACCCCCGCCGCGCCGATGAGGTTGCCGACACCGAACGTGACCGCAGCGGCGGCCCCGCCCACGGCGAGCTGCCGCAGCCCCGAGAACCACCAGCTGCGTGCCGTCACGGCCGAGACCAGCGCGCCCGCCGCGAACAGCGCCAGGCAGGACACCATAGCGGACACCGTCAGCTCCCGGGCTCCGAACAAGTACGGCAGCAGCGGCAGCACCGCACCCACGCTGAACGACAGGAACGACGCCACCGCGGCCACCATCGGCGAGGGCAGCTCGCCCGGGGCGACGCCCAGCTCGTTGCGGGCGTGGACCTCCAGCGCGCGGTCGGGGTTGCGGGAGATCTGCCTGGACACCTCGGCGGCCAGGTCAGGCGCCACGCCCTTGTCGACGAAGGTCTGCGCCAGCTCCGCCTGCTCGGCGTCAGGGTGACGGGCCAGCTCGCGCTGCTCCACGGCGATCTCGGCCTGGGCCAGCTCGCGCTGGCTGGCCACCGAGACGTATTCGCCGCCCGCCATGGACAGTGCGCCGGCGGCGAGCCCGGCGACGCCTCCGAGGGCGATGACCTTCGAGTTGGCCGTGCCGCCCGCGATACCCGCGATGAGCGCGAAGTTCGACACCAGGCCGTCCATCGCGCCGAACACCGAGGGCCGCAACCAGCCTCCGGTGACGTCGCGATGCTGGTGGTGGATCTCCGCGCGACTACTCATCGAGGGTTCTTCTCCTTCGTCACGACTTCGCCGTCAGAGTCGGAGGCTTCCTCCGGGTCCTCAGCCTCGGAGGCTTTCGGCTCAGAGGCATCCGTCTCCGAATCCTCCGTCGCTGAGGTCTCCGGGGCCTCCTTCTCAGGAGCAGCGTCCGTGCCCGAAGACTCGGCCTCGGAGACCTCCGACGCCGCGCCGTCCGGCGTGTCCTCCTCCGTTACCCGATCCTCCTCCGACCGGTCGGCGTCCGGCGCATCGGCCCCCGAATCGCCGTCCTCCGACGTCTCGGCCGTCGAGCCGGCCTGGTCGGCCGGCAGCACGATCTCCGCGCTGTCCCGCTTCCTGGCCAGCCAGAAGTACGCCAGCGCCGCCACGAACACCACGATCGACGTCCACTGGTTGAGCCGCAGCCCGAGGAACGTCACCGCGTGGTCCACGCCGCCGACCGGGTCGATGCGCAGCCCCTCGATCCAGAAGCGGCCCAGCGTGTAGCCCGCGACGTAGAGGGCGAAGAGCCGCCCGTGGTGCAGCGCGAAGCGCCGCCCCGCGAAGAGGAGCACGAAACCGAGCGCCACGTCCCACAGCGACTCGTACAGGAAGGTCGGGTGGTAAAGGACACCCGGCTCGCCACCGTGGTCGGCGTCGATCTCCAGGCCCCACGGCAGCGTGGTCGGCGAGCCGTACAGCTCCTGGTTGAACCAGTTTCCCCACCGGCCGATGGCCTGGGCGAAGGCGATGCCGGGCGCGACCGTGTCGGCGACGGCACCCATGGAGATGCCGCGCCGGCGCACGGCCCACCAGACGCCGAGCGCACCGAGTGAGATCGCGCCCCAGATGCCGAGGCCGCCCTCCCAGATGTACAGCGCCTGGATGGGCTCCTTGATCGCGCGGCTGCCGAAGTAGGTCTGCCAGTCGGTGATGACGTGATAGAGGCGGCCGCCGATCAGCCCGAAGATGACCGCGGGGACGGCGATGTCGACGATCGTCCCCTTCTGGCCACCGCGGGCGCGCCAGCGCCGCTCGCTCAGCCAGACGGCGACGATGACGCCGAGCACGATGCATAGCGCATAAGCCCGGATCGGGATTATTCCGAGATACCAGACCCCTTGGGAAGGGCTGGGAATCGAGGCAAGGGGCATGTCACGTGAGGGTAGCGGAAGAGAGCCTACTTAGCCGCCCCCGTAATCGCTTGGCGCAGTTGTTGCGGGCTGAAGAGTGCGGAATTGTCGATTTCCGTGCCGTTCAGTTTCACCGTCGGCGTATGGTTGAGCTTCTGCGCCTCGATGATCTTCTTGCTGAACGAGAGCTGCGCGTTGGCGTTCTTCTCCGTGGTGACGCACTGTTCGAAGCCCGGTGCGGTCACCCCCGCCTCCTTGCCCCAGTTCTTCAGCTGGTCGGGCGTGAAGCCCACCTCGGTCTCAGAGGGCTGGTTCTGGTAGAGCAGGTCGTGGAAGGCCATCCACTGCTTGCCGTCCGCGATGCACCGGGCGGCGCCGCCCGCGCGCACGGAGTTGGACTTGGTCGGCTCCTGCGAGAAGATCGTGATCGGATGGTAGACGACCTTGGCCTTGCCTTCCGCGGCGAGGTTCTTGAACGTCTGCCCGCTGACCCGTTCGAGCTCCTTGCAGGCCGGGCACTGGAAGTCCTCGAAGATGTCGACCACGGGCTTGGTGACGCCCTGCTTGGCCATCACGACCGACCCGTCGGGCTGCACGGTGATCGGCGCGAGGCCGCCTGCGGCCTGCTCCGATTGCGAACTGCTGGCCGCGTACCACCAGCCGAGCCCGACCGCCGCCACCGCGACCACCCCCGCGGTCACGTAAGTGGCGACCCGCCTGCGCTTGTCACGGACGCGTGCGGCGGCCTGCTGCTCCTTGATTTTTTCGCGTGCGGACTTGGCCCTGGTGCGCTCAGCTTTGTTCATCGTCGTACTCCCCCTCATTACGATTGTCGCCCCCCAGGCCCAGGGCTCCGTCGAGCGCGTAGCGGCCCGGCGGGAAACGCGTGATCCAGGCGCCGAGCAGCACGAGCCCGAAGTCGCGCAGGATGTCGAGCAGGTATGCCGGCTCCTGTCCCACCCCCAGCTGGCCGCCGCCGCCGAAGCAGCCGCAGTCGATCCGCAGGCCGTGCGTCCAGGCCCAGGCGATGCCGAACACGAACGCGAACATGAGCAGCCCGGCGATCACCGCGGCCACCCTCGTCAGCAGACCGACGACCAGCAGCAGGCCGACGACGATCTCCAGGATCGGCAGGGCGTAGCCCACCGTGACGGCGATCGACTCGGGCAGCAGTTGGTATGCCTTGACCGCCACGACCGAGTCGGCCGGGTTGCCGATCTTGAGCGCGCCCGCCGCGATCAGCACCCCGCCCAGGACCAGCCGGGCGACGGTCGTCACCCAGGGTATCGCTGAAAAGGCACTGCGTGACGATAGTGACGCGTCCACAGGTCATCTCCTCTTTCTCTGTGCCGGGATGGGCACAGTACCGGGATCCCATATGACCACGCGGCAGATAAGCACCGACTAAGCCCAGGTTCTTGCCGGAATTACTCAGCCAAGTTAATATTTACTCATGTTAGTAACGGTCACTGGCTCCGCCAGGCGGGCGCAGATCGTGACCGCGACCATCGCGACGATCGCCGAGCTCGGCTACCAGCAGGCGTCGTTCGCCCGGATCGCCGAGCGCGCCGGGCTCAGCAGCACGCGCCTGATCTCGTACCACTTCGACGGCAAGGACGAGCTGATCGGCCAGGCCATCGCCACGATCTACGGGGAGCTGTCGGCGTTCATGAGTGAGCGGGTGGGCGCACAGCGCACGCCCGGCGCGGCGCTGGAGACGTACATCCGCTCGCTGGTGGAGTACATCAGCGAGCACCGCGCGGAGATGCGCGCGGCCATGGAGATCTTCCTCAACTTCCATCCGCAGGGCGGCTCGTCGGCGCAGGAGGCGGCCACCGACCTGTCGGTGCTGGCCCACGTCGAGCGGCTGCTGGCCTGGGGGCAGGAGACCGGAGAGTTCGGCGCGTTCAACGTACGGGTGACCGCCATGGCGATCCAGCGGGCGCTCGACGGGCTGCCGTTCCTGCTGGAGGCCGACCCGGACGCCGATCTGGCCGAGTACGCCGACGAACTGTCGGGGCTGTTCGCCCGCGCGGTCAAGGCATGAGCACGCGGCTCAGGGGCCTGCTCACCCTGGCGGTGGACATCGGGCTCCCCATCGGTCTCTATTACGTGCTGCGCGCCTTAGGCACCGGCTACCACACCGCGCTGCTGATCAGCTCGCTCATCCCGGGCGTGAGCGTCGTCTCCGACCTCGTACGCCGCCGCAGGCCCGACCGCCTGGGCCTGTACATGACGGCCATGATGCTGAGCAGCGCCCTGATCTCCCTGCTCGTCCACGACACGCGGTTCCTGCTGGCCAAGGACGGCTGGTTCATGGCGGTGGCGGGCGTGTGGTTCCTGGCCGGCGCGCGCGGCGAGCGGCCGCTGGCGTTCGTGCTCACCCGCTTCGTGCTCGAGGGCCGGGTCGGGCCGAACCGCGAGTCGTGGGACGTGCTGTGGGAGCGGCTGCCCGCCTTCCGCAGGATCTGGCGGGTGGTCACCGTCATCTACGGCACGGGCCTGCTGGTGGACGCCGTGGTGCGGGTCGTCATGGCCTACACGCTGCCGGTGGACGTCGTCCCCGGGCTCAGCGGCGTGCAGTACGGCGTCTGGCTGGCGCTGATACAGGTCGCCATCAACGTCTACCTGGTGCCCTCCGGCCTCTACAACCGCTACTCCAAGCTCTACGCCGGGCTTCGTGACGAGCTCAGCCGCACCTGAACCTGGCCTCACCCCAATCCGCGTGGTCGTTGCCGTTCCCGTCGCCGCCGTCCCCGGCCACGAGGTCCACGTACCGGGCGCCGGACAGGTGGGCACTCAGCTCGTACGCCGCGTCGGCGGCCCTCAGCACCGGGCTGCGCGCCTTCTCCACGCCGTCGGCCACCACGCTGAACTGCACCGAGCCCCGCGTGGCCTGCACGTCGTCAACCCCGACGAACGCCGTGAACCCCGTACACGCTCCCCTCAGGTAGAAACGGACTTTGGCCGGCGCATGCGTGCCGAGTCCCTTGGCGAACGTCCGCCCGCCGATCACGATCGGCCCGCCGTCGGCCTCGCCGGTGTCGCCGTTGGACCGGTCGCGCTCGACCGGTCCCCAGCCGTTGTCGGCGCTGACCCACTGCAGGTCGCTGGCGTAGGCGTCCCCGGCGGGCGGCGGGGGCAGCGTGCGCGCGGTGGCGGAGGCGGTGAGCCGCTTCGCCGCCCCTCCAGCGGTGTAGGTCGCGGTGGCCGTGAGCTCGTAGGCGCCGTAGGCGGCGTCCGAGGGTGGGGTGACCTGCCAGGTGGTGGTCAGCTTCCCGCCGGGCTCGACGGTGCCGGTCCCGTCACCGCTGACCGCCCACCCGTCCGGTACGCCCAGCGCCACGCGAACATCCCCGGCCGCCACGTCCTCGAGGTTCGTGAACGTGGTGACGACCTCGCCGGCCGCCCCCTGCTCGAAAACGGCGGCGGGCGCCACGTCCAGCGACCCGCACGCCGGCGCGTCCGGCGCCGGGCCGAGGTCGGTCACGGAGAAGTCGTCGAGGATGAAGTCGGCCCCGGCCTGCTCGGCCTTGAGCGAGCGCAGCCCGACCCACACGTCACCGCACCCGCCTGCCACGCGCTCGGTGAACGTGGCCGTGGCGCGCCGCTCCGGGATCGGGGTGCGCCGCGTCTCGACGCTGGAGCCTCCCTTGTCGTAGCCGGTCACCCACTGGTACGTGTCCGCCTGCGCGCTCTGGTAGCGGAACGACACCTCGTACGCGTGCCCCGGCTCGAACCGCGCCGTCCACGGCAGCGTGCGGTAGATGAGACCCTGCCGCTCCTCGTGCGCCTTCAGCGACCAGTTCCCGTCCAGCACGTCGTCGACCGCCTTGCCGTTCCACCCGGCCTGCGTGTACGGCTCGTGCCGCTCCGACAAGTGCGTGCGCGCGTCGAACGACCCGCCCGCGTCGCCCTTCACGAACGGTCCCCAGCCGGGCTCGACCGACTCGAACGTCTCCACCTCGCCCGCCGGCTCCCGCTGGAACAGCCGCACGTCGTCCACCCGCACGTCCCCGTCGGCGGCGGTGGCCGTGATCCGCAGCGTCGCCGACCCGCCCGGCGCGGTGAACGTCACCTTGGCCCGCTGGAAGAAGGTGTCGTGCTTCTCATCGGAGGCGATGTAGTTCCTGGCCGTGGAGCGGCTGACGGTCACCGAGCGCCCGGCGACCTCCAGGGTGGTCTCGCGGGTCTTGCCCGGTTCGACCTCGACGAATGCGGAGGCGGTGTACGTACGGCCCGGCTCCAGTCCCCTCAGCCGCTGCTCGAGCCGCGCCCGCGCCCCGCCGCCGAGCAGCGCCACCCGGTGGCCCAGGTCGTTCTTCTGGACGCTCACCGGGCCCGAGATGGTCCACCCGCCGAGCCGGTCGCCGTTGAAGCCGGGATCGCGCACGCCGCTGCCCTGCCCCCAGCCCGGATCGGCCTGCTCGGGCGCCCTGCCGGGGTAGAGCACGTACGGCACGCCCGCCTCCGCCCGTAACGTGATCTTCCCGTCGACCGGTGTGACTGTGCCCGCCTTGACGCGGCCCTGGTCGGTGAGCTCGTAGACGGTCATCGTCCGGTCGGCGTCCCAGGTCGTGGCCCCGCCTGCGGGGTTGTAGTGGTAGTACTTGCCCTGCCACGGCAGCAGGTACGCGGACCCGTCGAGCACCTTGCGCCCGCCGGCGAACAGCTCGCGTTCGCCGTTCCGGTACGTGCCGCGCACGCCGCCGGTGAAGACGATCTCGTCCGCGTTCCAATCCATGATCTTGTAGTGCTGCAGGAACTTGGCCGGCAGGTTGTGCTCCCAGATGTTGCGGTAGAAGGCCGCGAAGTCGTTCTTCGCCTGCCAGCCCTCGAACTCGACGATGCGGGCGTTGCCGAGGATCGGGTGGGCGTTCCAGACGTCCTTCTCGTCGTTGCGGATGAACCGGATGATCTGCGAGTTCAGCCCCTTGTTGGTGGCCCCGCCGTAGTTGAGGTCGTTGGCCCAGTGCGACCACAGGGACGACCGTTCCAGCTTGTCCGACCACTCGGTGGTCACCTGCCAGCCCTGCTTGCGCAGCTCGGCCAGCGTGCGGTCGGCGACCCAGCCGTGCGGCCTGAACACGTCCACGTACAGGACCGCGAGGTTCCTGTCGGTCTCCGCGCGCAGTTGCTCGAACCGCCGGGCGAGGGTGCCCCTGGTCAGGTCGCCGCGCTGGTCGATCAGGTACGCCTGGTCGAGCCAGTTCCAGCCCTTGGTGTCCTTGTTGACGAGCTGCTCGCTGAAGCTCCTGGCCTCGGGGTAGGACTCGGTGGCGTTGACGTGCACGCCGAACGTGGCGTTCCAGCCCTTCCCGGCCTTGACCAGCGTGTTCAGGTCTTTCAAGCCACCGGCGCGCCGGTTGTAGTTGCCGCCGTAGTCGGGGTGGGCCGAGTCGTGGCCCTCCGACTGGTAGCCCTTGAGCAGCGCGAGCTGGCCGAGGCCGTCGGTGGCCAGCGAGATGCGCTTGACGTCGTCGAGCGTGCGCAGGAACGGGTGCGTGGCCTGGCTGGAGAAGTTGAACGGGATGTGCGTGACCACGCGGTCCCTGGTCCGCTCGGCGCCGGGCGGTTCGACGGCGATGTCCCTGAACGCCACCGCGCCGTCCTGCCAGTCGAGCGACCCGTCACCGTTGGCGTCCGGGGTGACCACGACCTTGGCCCAGGGCGGCTCCTCGGTGAACGGCGAACCGGTCGCGCGGTGCGTCCACTGCCCGCTCCACACGCCCACGGTGACCGTGCCGCCGGCGTCCTTCCTGGCCTGGTGCCAGAACCTGGCCGCGTCCTTGTCGGTGACGCCGGAGGGGCGGTCGTAGGTGGAGTTCGACTCGACCGCCGCGGCCAGCCGGTCGGTGTTCACGATCGCGTACGTCGCCCCGACCGGCCCCGTGTCGGGTGCGGTGTCCGCCGTGACCTGGGCGAAGACGTCGGCGGTACGGGTCGAGTTCGGGTCCAGCCGGGTGAACGCGGTCGCCGCCCCCGGCTGCGCGCTCGACACCGACACCAGATCGTGGCCCGGCAGGTCGATCGTGTTGACGCGGAACGCCTCGGTGTCGGCCACCGAGTCGATCCTGAACGTCGTCACCCGGCCACGGACCCCGATGCTGGCTCCCAGGAAGACGCCCTCGATGCCGGGGAAGGACAGCCGGTAGCGCGCGATCGCACCGTCGTTCCCGGTCAGCGTCACGGCGGCGGTACGCGCCTGGCCGTTGAGCACGACGGCGGGCACGCCCGCGCTGCCGCCGAGAAAAGCGCCGCCGGCCCGGTCGACGTAACGCAGGACGCGCGGGAAACCGGGGTCCAGCTCCACGCTGAGCGCGGACGACGAGATCGTGATCGGGTTCGCCACGTCCGCGGGCCTCGGCGGCACGTTCTGCGCCGTGGGGCTGGGCGGGGGCGCTCCGGTCGGAGACGGCTCAGGGGACGACAACGCGTAGGTGGGTGCGGGCGTGGGGTCGGCGTGCGCCGGGGCGGTCATGCTCGCGGCGGTGAGTGTGAGGGCTGCCGCGAAGATGACGGGACTGGGACGCATAGGTGTCCTTTCGGGTCATGCGTCACATCGCTCGGGGACCCGATCATCACCCGCGCCGGACCGCACGCCAAGGACCTAAGCGCCAGAACCTTGCACTAACCACCAAATTTCGTCATATGGCCGGTAAAGTCCCGTACGCCTTATCGGCGTACGCCCTGGGCCATGTCCCTGGCCAGCTCGGCGATGGAGACCCGGCCCGCGGCCTCGTCGGGCGCGTCGAGGAGGCGCCGGATGAACGCCGACCCCACGATCACACCGTCGGCGTAGGCCGCCACCTCGGCCGCCTGCGCTCCCGTGCCGACCCCCAGGCCCACGCACACCGGCAGGTCAGTGTGCGCACGGGTGCGCTGGACCAGGCCCTCGGCGGCGGAGTTGACCGTCTCCCTGGCACCTGTGACGCCCATCAGCGAGGCCGCGTACACGAAGCCCGTGCAGCAGTCGACGACGGCCTTGATGCGCTCCTCCGTCGAGCTGGGCGCCACCAGGAACACCGTGTCGATGCCCGCGCCCGCCGAGGCGGCCCGCCACGGCTCCGACTCCTCCGGCGTCAGGTCGGGCGTGATCGTGCCCACGCCGCCGGCGTTGGCCAGGTCGCGGGCGAACCGCTCGGCGCCGTACCTGTCGATCGGGTTCCAGTACGTCATGACGAGCGTGGCGGCGCCGGTGGCGGCGACGCCCTCGACCGTGCGCAGCACGTCGGCGATGCGCGTGCCGTGGGTCAGCGACCTGTGCACCGCGTCCTGGATCGTCGGCCCGTCCATGAGCGGGTCGGAGTAGGGCAGGCCGATCTCGATGACGTCGCAGCCGGCTTCCACCAGGGCCGCGGCGGCGGCGACGTCGCCGCCCTTGGAGGGGAAGCCCGCGGGCAGGTAGCCGACGAGCGCGGCCCGGTTGTCCGCCTTCGCCTTGGCGAAAACCGTCTGAAGAGTCGTCATGTCTGTCCGTTTCGAAGGTCGAGTCTCACCATGGTGCCCTGCCGTACCCCTACCCCTGAACCAGCGTCTTGGGAGGATGCGCGGCGGGCGGCCCGGCGCAGGCCGTCGGCGGTTAGAGGTTGAAGTACTTCATGGCCGTGCCCATGTCCTTGTCGCCGCGCCCCGAGAGGTTGACCAGGATGGTCGCCTCGGGGCCGAGCTCGCGGCCCAGCTCCAGCGCGCCCGCCAGGGCGTGGGAGGACTCGATGGCCGGGATGATGCCCTCGGTCCTGGCCAGCAGCGAGAACGCGGCCATCGCCTCGTCGTCGGTGACGCCGTGGTAGGTGGCGCGGCCGGAGTCCTTCAGCCAGGCGTGCTCGGGGCCGACGCCCGGGTAGTCGAGCCCGGCCGAGATCGAGTGGGACTCGATGGTCTGGCCCTCGTCGTCCTGCAGCACGTAGGTGCGCGAGCCGTGCAGCACGCCGACCGAGCCAGAGGTGAGCGTCAGCGCGTGCTCGCCGCTCTCCAGGCCGCGCCCGGCGGCCTCGTAGCCGTGCAGCTGCACACCCTCGTCGCCGATGAAGGCGTGGAAGATGCCGATCGCGTTGCTGCCGCCGCCGACCGCCGCGCACACCGCGTCGGGCAGCCTGCCGGTCAGCTCCAGCATCTGGCGGCGGGCCTCGACGCCGATGATGCGGGCGAAGTCGCGCACGATCTCGGGGAACGGGTGGGGCCCCGCGACCGTGCCGAACAGGTAATGGGTGGTGTCGACGTTGGTCACCCAGTCGCGGAACGCCTCGTTGATGGCGTCCTTCAGCGTCTGGGAGCCGTTGGTCACCGGCACCACCTTGGCGCCGAGCAGCTTCATCCTGGCGACGTTGAGGGCCTGGCGCTCGCAGTCGACCGCGCCCATGTAGATCACGCACTCGAGGCCGAGCAGGGCGGCCGCGGTGGCCGTGGCCACGCCGTGCTGGCCCGCGCCGGTCTCGGCGATCACGCGCTTCTTGCCCAGCCGCTTGGTCAGCAGCGCCTGGCCCAGCACGTTGTTGATCTTGTGGGCGCCGGTGTGGGTGAGGTCCTCGCGCTTGAGCACGATCCGTGCGCCACCGGCCTGCTCGCTGAAGCGGGGCACGTCGGTCAGCGTGGTCGGCCGCCCCGCGTACGTGCGCAGCAGGTGATCGAACTCGCGCAGGAACTGCGCGTCGTTCTTGGCCTTCTCGTAGACCGCGGCCACCTCGTCGAGCGCAGGGATGAGCGCCTCGGGGACGAACCGGCCGCCGAAGATGCCGAACTTGCCGTGCACGTCGGGGTCGTCGCCGTGTGCGCCGTTGCCCGCCAGGTCTGCGGCGGTCAGGATGCTGCCTTCGTGTGCCATTGCTATCCCTCTGCTGAGTGGTCGGGACGCGTCGATGGATGGGCGCCCGCGGTCACCAGCGCCTCCACTGCCTTGCGCGGGTCCTTGCCGGTGACCAGGCTCTCTCCCACGAGGACGGCGTCGGCGCCGGCCCTGGCGTAGGCGAGCAGGTCATGCGGGCCCCGCACGCCCGACTCGGCGATCTTGATCACGTTGTCGGGGATCTTCGGCGCCAGCTTCGTGAAGACCTCGCGGTCGACCTCGAGTGTCTTCAGATTGCGCGCGTTGATCCCGATGACCCGGGCGCCGGCGGCGATCGCCCGCTCGAGCTCCTCGTCGGTGTGCACCTCGACCAGCGGGGTGAGCCCGATCGACTCGGCCCGCTCGATCAGCGACACCAGCGCCTCCTGCTCCAGGCAGACGACCATCAGCAGCGCCAGGTCGGCTCCGTGGGCCCTGGCCTCCCAGAGCTGGTAGGAGGTCAGGATGAAGTCTTTACGCAAGATCGGGATGTCGACCCGGGCGCGGACCGCCGCCAGGTCGTCGAGGCTGCCGCCGAACTTGCGCCGCTCGGTCAGCACACTGATGACGTGAGCGCCACCCTCTTCGTAGTCGGCCGCCAGCGCCGCGGGGTCGGCGATCGCGGCTAGCGCGCCCTTGGACGGGCTCGACCGCTTCACCTCTGCGATCACCGAGATCCTGTCACCCCCGAGCGCGGCCATCGCGTCCCTGGGAGCCTGCGCCCGCTCGGCCCGCCGCTTGAGATCGTCAATGGACACGGCCTCCTGACGGGCGGCGAGGTCGGCGCGCACCCCGTCGAGGATGTCGTCGAGGACACTCGGCCCTTCCATCCGCTCACTCACGCGATTGGGGTCCCTCCGGTCGACAGTGGGGGCGGCGGAGAGTTCGCGTCGCGTCCGCTCTCTGCCTTGTCCTGCGATGGTATCGGCCCGTGTGGGGTCACCTCACCACAGGCCCCCGAAGTGGGGAGGACCTAGGGAGCGAGGAACGCCCCGAACGGCAGGTTTCGGACGACCCAGTAGACCATGATGAGGGCGATGAAGGCCCACAGCCACGCCGGATGGGCGAGCGTGGTGCGTCTCGGCCGGCCCTGCCAGGCGCGTACGACCCATCTCCCCCACCAGAACAGCAGGAGCGGGATCATGGCCACGGCGAGGGGGTTCATCCCGAGCGCGGTGACGGGGTCGAGGTGGGCCAGCGCGTGGATGGTGCGCAACGTGCCGCAGCCCGGGCAGTAGAGGCCGGTGATCCACAGGAACGGGCAGGTCGGGTAGTGGCCGGGCTGGTTGGGATCCACCACGCCGACGAACGCGAACACGGCGCCCGTCGCGCCCGCAACACCGAGCGGCGCGAGCAGACCCTTGAGGCGAGCCGTGCCGCGTCGCTCGGTGGTTGCGATGGTCATGTTCCCAGTATCCGCCTTCCGGCTCAGTAGGTCGTGGTCGGGACGCTGGACGCCAGGATGACGAACACCACGACGTAGAAGATGATCAGCAGCACCCACCAGATGATGCCGGCGATCAGGCTCCGCTTCCACCAGGTCTTCGCCTCTTCGGACGCCTGCACGGCTCCCTGGTAGTCGCCCATCTGCCACTTCGAGTTGACCTGCGACGACTTGACGATCGACACGATGCCCAGCGGAAGGCAGCAGAACAGGGTGGTGATGATGGCCCAGACCAGATGGTTGTCCGGCGGGGTCCCCCCAGCCGGGGGCTGCTGACCGTAGCCGCCGCCGTAACCGCCGCCGCTGGGCGGCTGCTGGCCATAGCCGCCACCGCTCGGGGGCTGCTGCCCGTAACCACCACCGTAGCCACCACCGCTGGGGGGCTGCTCGCCATAGCCGCCACCGGCGGGCGGCTGCTGGCCGTAACCACCACCACCGCTCGGGGGCTGCTGGCCGTAGCCGCCACCGTAGCCACCGCCGCTCGGGGGCTGCTGCCCGTAGCCGCCGCCCGGCGGCTGGGCGCCGTAACCGCCGTCGCCCTGGTTGCCGTAACTCATACTAATGACCCCTCATGTCGTCATCTTCGTGGTGAGTTGCGCGCGGCAGCCTAGCGAGGATGCATCCCCTACGAGGAAAAACGTCCATTTTGCGGACAATTCGTAATCGGACCGCAAGCGGCTCGTCACGGTCCGGCTACGCAAACTGCAGGTGAAGCGCTCAGTAGTCCGTGGACGACGTGGCGGCGGCGCTGAGCCCGATGAGGGACAGCAGCATCCCGCCGAAGATGATCCACCCCAGCACCCAGAGCACGACGGTGATGTACGACGTGACCAGGCCGCCGACGGCCATGCCCGAGCCCTCCTCGCCGGTCTTCTTGATCCGGTTGAGCGCGATGTGGCCGAGGATCACGCCGGGGATGCTGGTGAGGCCGCAGAAGATCAGGCCGACGATGCCCAGGACCAGCGAGGCCACCGCCATGCCGTTGGTCGACTTGGCCGGCTGGGGCGGCGCGCCGTACTGACCGTAGCCCTGCTGGCCGTAGCCCTGCTGGCCGTAGCCCTGCTGGGCGTAGCCGCCGTAGCTCGGGGGCTGCTGGCCGTACCCGCCACCACTGGGAGGCTGCTGACCGTAGCCGAGCGGCTGCTCCTGCGGATAGCTGGGCGGCTGCTCGCCGTAGCCCCCCTGGCCGTATCCGCCGCCGCTCGGGGGCTGCTGGCCGTACCCGCCTCCGTAGCTGGGCGGCTGCTGGCCGTAACCTCCGCCTCCGCTCGGAGGCTGCTGGCCATAGCCGCCACCCCCGTTGGGGGGCTGCTGGCCGTATCCGCCGCCCGGCGGCTGCGCGCCGTAGCCGCCGCTACCGCCCTGATCCCCGTAGCTCATGCGCTTGGCTCCTCAAATGTTCGTGGCGAGTTGCAACGGCAGGTTACTGAGAAAACGTTTGCCAAGGAGACACAGGTTCAAAACAGTAAAGAAATCGTCATAGCGCATGGCACCCACCTCGGGGCCACCGGGAGCAGCGGGCCTCAGCGGGGTCTGTGCCTGCAGGTCTCAGCTGGGGTCTGTGGGGTCGTCACCGCGATCGAGCGCGTCCCAGAGCGCCCTGTCGTCCTTGGCCTGGACTCGGGCCTTGCCGGCGGTCCTGTCGTAGCGTGCCGACATCCCCGCCCACTTGCCACCGCGTACGACGGCGACGATCCCACCGGCGATCATCAGGACCGCGCCGACGGCGGCGACGGCCGGCCAGAGCGGCGTGATCTCCCAGGGGAGGCCGGCGGCGCCGCGCAGCACGTTGCGTTCGCGCAGCAAGGCGGTCACGGTGTCGCCGCTCAGCGCCGTCCACGTCCCGGCCGCCGCGCCCGCCCCGCACAGGGCGATCAGCGCACCGACGACACGCCGCCCCGCGCCCTTGGTGGCCAGCACGGCCACGATCCCGGCCAGCCCGGCCAGCGCCACGGGCGTCAGCACGGGGCTGAGCTCCCCGCCGGTGGGCGCGCCCACGCCTCCCGCTTCCAGGAGCCGCACCCAGGTGCGGCTCGCGGCGAACAGCACGAGCACGCACCCCAGGGCGGTCGCCCCCACCCAGCCCCACAGCTCTCTGTGCCCCATCTGGCCCTGCTAACCGAGCGCGATCTCGAGCTGGTCGGCGTCGAAGCACGTGCGGTCTCCGGTGTGGCACGCGCCGTCGACCTGGTCGACCTTGACCAGGACGGCGTCGCCGTCGCAGTCGAGCGCGACGGACTTGACGTGCTGGACGTGGCCGGAGGTGTCGCCCTTCACCCAGAGCTGGTCGCGGCTCCGGGACCAGTAGGTGGCCCTGCCGGTGGTGAGCGTCCGATGCAGCGCCTCGTCGTTCATCCAGGCCAGCATGAGCACCTCGCCGGTGTCGTGCTGCTGGACGATCGCGGCGACGAGGCCGTCGGGGTTTCGCTTCAACCGCGCGGCTACCTTGGGATCGAGGGACATGCCTCCATTCAACCAGCCCACCCCGACGCCCCGGCCCGGCGCCCTTGGTCGCCATGGGCGTGCGGCCCGCGCGGCGGTCGACCGTGGACGACGATGGCCCTCCCGCGGAAGCGGGATCTCACGGTGTCCGGACCCCCAAAGCGCTCCGGGCGGCGCCCTCGACCCACATGGGCGATGAGGCCGCCGCCACCCCCACGGGCACCCCATCCCGTGCGGGCGTGCCGCCACACGACGGATTGCCGTATGGGACGGTGCCCAGCCCCCCGAGGCGCTCCGGCCACGCGGGAGGCGGGGTCAGGTCAGGGCCTGGGAGAGGGTGTCGTAGATCGGGAACAGCGGCGCCAGGTTCGTACGGCGGAGCCGCCGGAGCACCTGGCCGTCCGGGGCCACCAGGGCCATCGTGCCGTTGCGCTCGCGCAACGTGGCCAGCAGGCGCACCAGCACCCCGAGGCCCGTCGTGTCGATGAAGGTCAGCCCCGTCAGGTCGACCACCAGCCGAGGCCTGGGCGCCGACGCCGCCTCGTCGAGGCACTCCCGGACCTGCGACACGTTGTCCACGTCCACCTCGCCCGCCAGGCTGACCACCACGAGATCGCCGTGCTGACGTCGCGTCATCCGCAGGATATCCACGCCCATGCTCCTCATGACCTCTCCTGTGGGCGGCCCCGCCGAAAAGGTACACCTGTCCGCGGCTCGTCACGGTAGGTTTTGCAGAGAATGCGCTACGTGATGACGCCGGACGGAGTAGCTTCGGGGGCGCGACGCGTGCAGGGAGGACTCCAACGTGGTGCAGGGCTCCGTCCTCGATCCCGACCTGGGGGATCACGTGTGCCTGCCGTTCGAGGGCGGGCGCGACCGGATGGCGGCCACGGGGGAGTTCACGGTGAACGGCCTGCGCCGCCGTACCAAAGTGATGATCATCACCCATGCCGACAGCCCCGAGCGGACTCGCGGATGGCTGGCGCCGCTCGTGCCGGGGTTCGCCGACGCCGAGTCGGCCGGGCAGGTCGAGATCCTGGCCTGCGCCGACACCCACTTCACCGATGGCTACCTCGACCCGGACCGGGTGCTGAAGAGGCTGATCGACGCCAAGGACCGGGCGCGCAAGCACGGCCAGCACGGCGTGTACGCCCTGGTCGACGCGTCATGGGGGGTGCGCGACGCGGCCGGGCAGGCGGCGTTCGAGGCGGCGGCCAACGAGCTGTTCGGCGAGCGGTGGCTGGCGGCCGTCTGCCAGTACGACCGCAACCTGTTCCCCCGCGAGGCCATCGATCGCGCCACGTCCGTGCATCCGATCGCCCCCGAGCAGGCGCTGCTGCGCTTCGCCAACGAACCGTGCGGGCTGCGGGTCTGGGGCGACGTCGACCTGACCAACAGGCCGGCGTTCGCGTCGCTGCTGGGGCGGCTGGAGAAGGAGCCGGCGGAGGTCGTGATCGACGCCTCCGGCCTCGCCTTCATCGACGCCGGCTCGGCGCAGCTGCTGACCGTCACGGCCATGGCCAGGCCCCGGGGGTCCACCGTGGTCGTCTGCGGCGACTCCATGGCCAGGGTGCTCCGGCTGATCAGGGCGGATCAGTTCATCACCGTTCGCCGGGTGGGCGATGCGTAGACAGGTGCTGTGCGCGAGCTTCGCGCGCGGGCGCATCACGCTCCTTCGCAAGGCGGTCGCCGAGCACGCCGCCTACGAGGGGCTGAGTGGGCGGCGCCTGGAGGACTTCGTGCTCGCGGTCAACGAGATCACCACCAACGCGGTCGTCCACGGCGGGGGGTACGGGCGGCTGCGGCTGTGGTCGCACGGCGGGCGGTTGTGGTGCGAGGTGACCGACGAGGGGCCCGGTCTGCCGGCGGGGTGGATGGGCGACACGCGGCCGCCCACGGGGTTCGAGTTCCGCGGTCGGGGGTTGTGGTTGACGCGGATGTTGTGCGAGCACGTCACGATCGTGTCCGGGCCCAGGGGCACGACCGTGACGTTCGCCGCCGTGAATCACTGATCAGGAATGGGCGGCCGAGACCCACGACGCGTGCAGGTCGGCGTACACCCCCGGATCCTTGACCAGCTCGGCGTGCGGCCCGCGCTGCACCAGGCGGCCCGCGTCGAAGACCAGGACCTCGTCGGCGTTCTCCGCGGTCGACAGGCGGTGCGCGATCGAGATGGCCGTACGGCCCCGCGTGACGCCCTCCAGCGCCCGCGCGAGCCGTACCTCCGTCGCCGGGTCCACCGCCGAGGTGGCCTCGTCGAGCAGGAGCAGATCGGGGTCGGCGAGGTAGGCGCGCGCCAGCGCGACGAGCTGCCGCTCGCCGGCCGACAGCGACTCGCCGCGCTGGCCCACGGGCGTGTCCAGGCCCGCGGGCAGGCCCTCCAGCCAGTCGGTCAGGCCCAGCTCGGTCATCGCGAGCTCGATCTCCTCGGTGGTGGCCGACGGCTTGCCGTAGCGGACGTTCTCCTCCAGCGTCCCGTCGAACAGGAAGCCGTCCTGCGGCACCATGACGATCCGCTCGCGCAGGGAGGAGAAGCGGATGTCACGCAGGTCGCTGCCGTCCACCGTGACCCGTCCCGAGACCGGGTCCATGAGGCGGGTCAGGAGCTTGGCGAACGTGGTCTTGCCCGACCCCGTCTCCCCCACCACGGCGACCCGGGAGCGCGGCGGGATCTCCAGCGTGAGCTCATGCAGCACGGGCGCGCCGCCGGGATAGGAGAAGTGCACGTCGTCGAAGGCGACCGAGATGGGGCCGCGGGGCAGCTCCACGCCCTCGTGGCCGGGGTCGGCCACGTCGGCCGGGGTGTCGAGGACGCCGAGGATGCGGCGCCAGCCGGCGACGGCGTTCTGCGCCTCGTTCAGCACCTCGGTGGCCGTCTGCAGCGGCGAGACGAAGAGGGTGACCAGGAACAGGAACGCCACCAGCTGCCCCTGCGTGATGTCCCCCGACAGGCCGAGCCGCACGCCGAGCAGCACGATCCCGGCGATGGCGACGGCGGCCACGATCTCGGTCAGCGGGAAGACGAAGCCGACGATGGTCTGCGCCCTGGTCTGGGCGCTCCTGTTGGCGTTCACGGCCTTGTCGATGCGCTCGGCGGTGCGGCGCTCGGAGGCGTACGCCCTGATGACGGCGGCCCCGACGACGGACTCGCTGACGGCCGCCAGCATGTCGCCGGTGCGCTCGCGCACGATCGTGTACGCCCGTGACAACAGCTTCTGGAAGCGCGGCAGGGCGATCATCAGCGGGACGAAGCAGGCCCATACGAGCAGCGTGAGCTGCCAGGAGTAGACGAACATCAGGACGGTGGCCACGAAGAGCTGGCCGAACGCCACGATGATCATCAGGCCGCCCCACTGCATGAAGTTGCTGATCTGGTCGATGTCGTTGGTGACACGCGAGACCAGGGCGCCGCGCCGCTCGGTGTTCTGGGTGAGCACCGACAGGTCGTGCACGTGGCGGAAGCCGCGCACGCGCAGGGTCGCGAGCGACGACTCCGTCGCCTTGTAGAGGCGGACGTTCATGATGTACGCGGCCAGCGCCGTGAGCAGCACCGCCACCGCGCACACCAGCACGGCCGTGGTGATGTAGGGAATGTCCGGAGAGCCTCCCTTGAGGCCCGTGTCGATCGTCTGCTGGACCGCGATCGGCACGATGATCTTGCCAGTGGTCGCGACGACGGCCAGCGCCAGCGTCCCCGCCAGCCCTTTGCGGAACTCGGGGGTGAGCGCGAGCCCCTGCCGGATCGTGGCCAGCGCGGAACGTTCAGAATTGCCCTGGATGCTCTGCGCCGTCATGCGCTGACCTCTTTCTCTTCCACCTCGATGGCCGCACGCTCGGCCTCCTCGCGC
Source organism: Nonomuraea sp. NPDC049784 (assembly GCF_040659615.1). Classification (NCBI taxonomy): domain Bacteria; kingdom Bacillati; phylum Actinomycetota; class Actinomycetes; order Streptosporangiales; family Streptosporangiaceae; genus Nonomuraea; species Nonomuraea sp. NPDC049784. The sequence continues at coordinate 339 of NZ_JBFAMX010000099.1, read as the reverse complement.
TCGTAAGCGGTCACCAGGTTGCGGTAGCCGGCGCAGCGCTCGAGCAGCTCCTCGTGTGTCCCGCGGTCCACGACACGGCCGTGGTCCAGGTAGACGACCTCGTCCGCCAGGGCGATCGTGGCCATCCGGTAGGCGACGACCACGACGGTCGACGCCTCGGCCGCGTCCCGCAGCCCGTACAGGATCTTGGCCTCGACCTGCGGGTCCACACTGGAGGTGGCGTCGTCGAGGATGAGCAGGCGCGGCCGGCGCACGACGGCGCGGGCCAGCGCGAGCCGCTGGCGCTGGCCGCCGGACAGCGACGCGCCGCGCTCGCCGACCCGGGTGCCGAGCCCGTCG
>NZ_JBFAMX010000098.1:0-26856 GCF_040659615.1 Nonomuraea sp. NPDC049784 | reverse complement strand
GAGCGTGACGGCCCCCATGGTGGCCGCCATGACCGCGGCGGTGGCGGAGGCCGTACGGACGCGGTGGCGGGAGGCGTCGCGCACGGACAGGCGCAGCGGGAGCGGCAGCCGCCCGGCGAGCCGCCCCGTGGCCTGGACCAGCCACGGCATCAGCGCGACCAGCCCGAGCACCACCAGCACCGCGGCGAGTGCCACGGACAGCCTGCCCCGGTGCAGGGCGAACCCGGTCGCGGCCAGCCCCAGCAGCACCAGCGCGGCCCCGAGCACGGGACGGCCCGCGCGGCCGGGCGTGTCCACGGCGGCGCGCCCGGCCAGCACGTGTACGGGGCTCTGCCGACCGGCCTGGATCGCGGGCACGATCGCCGCGGTCAGCCCGCTCACCACGCCCAATGCGGCCACGCCGAGCACCTGCGCCCACGGCACGTCCGCCGGACCGTGCGTCCAGTCCAGCCGGCGGGCCGCGAACCACTCCACCACCAGCCCGGCACCGATGCCCAGGGCGGCGCCGAGCAAGGCCGCCGCGCCGCCGAGCACCAGGCCGTCGGCCAGCACGATGGTCTTGAGGTGCCGCCCGGAGCCGCCCTGCGCGGCGATCACGGCGAGCTCCCTGCGCCTGCGGCGCAGCCCGACCGCGAAGGCGGGGCCCGCGAGCAGGACGGTCTCCGTCACGATGAGCACGACAGCGACACCCAGCTCGAGCAGCCCGTGCAGGTCCCGGGGCCCGGAGTCGCCGGCGTCGGAGCGCTCGATCAAGGCCCGGGAGTTGACGGCCAGGCCCGCCTTGTTGAGTCTCTGCACGTCCGGCCTCTGGACGGGGGCGGCGGTGTCGATGAGCCAGCCGCTGCTGTTGCCGTCGTTCTGGTGCGGGAGCAGCCCTTCCGGCAGGGCGAGCAGCTCGCGCAGGCCGGGCCGGTTCGGGTGCTCGGCGATCCCGACCACCCGCACGGTGCGGTCCGGCCGCCACAGCTTGAGCGTGTCGCCGATCCGGACACCTCTGTCGATCATCGCGGGGGACACGGCGACCTCACCTGGCTCGGCGGCGAACCTGCCCTCAACCAGGCGGCGCATCCCGCTGGTCAGGGGATCGCGCAGGTCGGCCTCGATTACGTCCACCCGGTCGTAGCCGTCCGCCACGCGGGCATACACGATGCTCGACTGGTAGCGGAGCAGACGGCCCTGGAGCAGCGTGCCGATCTCGGCGGGCGTCCACGGCCGCTCGGAACGCGGTGCATTGCGCTGGTTGGCCATCTCCCCGTCCGCGCTCTGCTCGACCGGGGTGCGGAACGGAAGCGTGTTGATGCGGGCGTCGGCCGCGCCCAGCAGCGAGTCCAGCTTGTCGCGGGTGGTGATGCTCGTGGTGGCGGCGCCGGTGAGCGCCGCCGTGATGACCAGGACGGGCAGGCCGATCATCACCGTGATCAGCGCGGTGCGGCCCTTGAAGCGCAGGGCATCCCGGCGGGAGATGCGCAGCGCGGCGCGGAACGCGCTCATCTGGCGCTCTCCAGCCGCACGGCATTCGACTCCACGATCAGCCCGTCACGCAGGTAGACCACCCGGTCGGCCCAGGCCGCGTAGCGCGGCTCGTGGGTGACGAGCAGCACCGCGGCGCCCTCGTCGCAGCGGGCGCGCAGCAGCTGCAGAATCTCGTCGCCAGTGGCGGTGTCGAGGGCGCCGGTCGGCTCGTCGGCCAGCAGCAGCCGCCGCTCACCCGCCAGCGCCCTGGCAATGGCCACGCGCTGGCGCTGCCCGCCGGACAACTCCTCGGGGAAGCGGTCGGCGACCTCCCCGGCCCCCACCTCGGTGAGTACGGCCAGCGCCTGCTCGCGTGCCCGCCCGGACCGCACGCCGTCGAGCTCCCTGGGCAGCATCACGTTCTCGGCGGCCGTCAGGGACGGGATCAGGTTCAGGTCCTGGAAGACGTACCCGACGCTGCCGCGCCTGAGCTTGGCCAGGTCCTTCACCGTGGCGAGGTCCCGGCCCTCGATCGTCACGGTCCCCGAGGTGGGCCTGTCGAGGCCGCCGGCCACGTTGAGCAGGGTCGACTTACCCGAGCCAGACGGGCCCATGACCGCGACCAGCTCCCCCGCCGACACCTCCAGGCTCACCCCTTTCAGGGCGCGCACCTGGCCGTGCTCGCGGGTCACGTCCCGCAAACTCACCACAGTCATGAACTCTTCTCCTTGGAAACGGCCTCGCAGTGGTCCAGCCAGCGCTGTTCCGCCTCGGCCTTGAAAATCAACGAATCGAGGACCAGCCGCTGCGCCGTCCCGGCGGCGGCCCGCTTGGCCCTGGTGAGCTCCTGCAGCCCGTGCATGGTGGCCACGCGCTGGGTCTGGATGACCTCGGCCACGTCCACGTCACCTGCGACCGCCATCGCGATCTTGATGGCCAGCTCGTCCCGAGGCCGGTCGGTCTGGGCGACGGGGGTGCTGAACCATCGCTCCAGCTCCTCCCGACCGGCCTCGGTGATCGTGTAGACCGCGCGGCCCTGCTCGTCGGCGCCCCCTGGCGCCACCAGGCCGTCACGCTCAAGGCGGGAGAGCGTCGTGTAGACCTGGCCGATGTTCAGCGGCCAGGTCGCCCCGGTGGACGCCTCGAACTCCACCCTCAGCTGATAGCCGTAACGCGGCCCGCTGCTCAGCAACGCGAGCAGTCCGTGTCTGATCGACATGGATACTGAGTATGCATACCGAGTATGCCCTGGGCAAGCGATCCCGCGTATTCTGGACAGCGAGCGCCCTTCAGTCCGATACTCGCTACATGAGTTCCACGCATCCGCCCTTTCGGGCGTCCGACGGGGAACGCGACCGCGCGATCGAGGAGCTCAAATACCGCGCCGTGGAGGGCCGGATCTCGCACGACACGTTCGTGGGCCGGGTGGACCAGGCGCTGCGGGCGCAAAATCGGCACGAGCTCGACGAGCTGGTCGCTGACCTGCCGCAACGGCCTTCCCTGCGGCAGCGGCTGACCGACGCCGTCGCCTCGGTCTCCGAGTTCACCACCCGGTTGCAGTCGGCATGGCGGCGTCCCCGGCTGCCCCGGCTGGCGCTGCCCGACGACGACCGGCTGCGTTACGTGGTGGGGCGGGGGTCGGCGTGCGACCTCGTGCTGTCGGATCTGACGGTGTCCCGTGTCCACGCCGAGCTACGGCGCGAGGGCGACGGCGGATGGATGCTGGTGGACCTGGGCTCGCTCAACGGCACCCGGCTCAACGGGTGGCGGCTGGTGGGTCCCGCGCGGGTGCGGTCGGGCGACGAGATCTCGTTCGGCGACTGCGGCTTTCTGCTGGCCTCGGGACAGCCGTCCCTCTGAGGCCGCGCCATATGCCCCCTGGCACGGCGCGATAAATACGGATATTTGCGGATTACATGGGGGCTGGGGTGATCCATGCTCTCATGCGATCCTCCCAGTCACTTGGAGACCCCATGCGGCGCACCTCAGCATCCCTCGTCGCGGGCGCGCTCGTCGCGGCCCTCGCGTGGGCGTCCAACCCCTCATCCACCGCCGTCGCCCTGGAGCCCTCCGCGGGCGTGGCCGACCTGACCCAGGACATCAACCAGATCCTCAGCGACTCCCGGCTCACGATCGCCAGGGCAGGCGTGGTCGTCAAGAGCGCCGCCACCGGCGAGGAGCTGTACGCCACGGACGCAGGCAAGCTCCTCACCCCCGCGTCCAACACCAAGCTCTTCACCTCCGCCGCGGCCGTGAACACGCTCGGGCTCGACTACCGCTTCCCGACCACCGTGCTGAGCGCCGGCCGCCAGGTCGGCTCGGCGCTCACCGGCGACCTGGTGCTGCGCGGCACCGGCGACCCGACCATGCTGGCGGAGGACTACGACGCGCTGGCCGCCAAGGTGGCCGGCGCGGGCGTCAAGGTCGTCACGGGCAGGCTGGTGGCCGACGACAGCTGGTTCGACTCGCAGCGGCTCGGCAACGACTGGTCGTGGGACGACGAGACCGCCTACTACGCGGCGCCCATCTCCGCGCTGACCGCCTCGCCCGACAGGGACTACGACGCGGGCTCGGTGATCGTGTCCGTGGCGGCCGACGGCGACAAGGTCAAGGTGTCCACCACGCCGGAGACCGGCTATCTGAAGATCGTCAACAAGGCCACCGTGGGCTCGGAGACCGACGTGCTCATCGAGCGGCAGCACGCCACGCGTACCGTCGTGATCACCGGCACGGTGAAGGACCCGTACCAGGAGTGGGTGGCCGTGGACGACCCCACGGCGTACGTCTCCTCGCTGTTCCGCGGCGCGCTCGCCAAGCACGGCGTCAAGGTGCTCGGGCCGACCGTCACGGGCGCGGCTCCCGAAGGGGCCGCGGAGCTGGCCAAGCATGAGTCGATGACGCTGGGCGAGCTGCTGGTGCCGTTCCTGAAGCTGAGCAACAACATCCACGCCGAGATCCTCACCAAGGCCATGGGACGCAAGGTCGCGAACCAGGGCACGTGGTCGGCCGGCCTCAAGGTCAGCACCGACTTCGCCAAGGCCAACGGCGTGCAGGTGATCAACATGCGGGACGGCTCCGGGCTGTCGCGGCGCGACGGCTTCTCGCCGGGCTCGATCGTGCAGCTGCTGACGGCCGTGCGCAACAAGCCGTGGTTCAAGACCTGGTACGAGGCCCTGCCCATCGCGGGCAACGCCGAGCGCTTCGTCGGCGGCACCCTGCGCAGCCGGATGCGCAACACGCCTGCCGCGAACAACGTCCACGCCAAGACGGGCTCGCTGACCGGGGTCACGTCGCTGTCCGGGTACGCCACGAGCGCCGAGGGCGAGCCGCTGATCTTCTCGATCATGCTGAACCAGTTCCTGTCGTCCTCGCCCAAGGATATCGAGGACAAGATCGCGATCCGGCTCGCCCAGTTCTCGCGTGCGAACCCGACCGCCGACGCCACGCAGCTCCGCGCCACTGACCAGGGTGCGGCGAGCGACCTCGAATGCTCCTGGCTGAAGCCCGCGGAGTGCTGACACCCCGCTGAGACCAGCGCGGCCCTCTGACGTTCAGGGGGCCGCTGTGGTTTACTGGGCAGTTACTTGGGGCTCCAGGTTGCGTCCGAAATTTCCATACAAAGCCGACCCGGGAGCGCCAGAATTCGGGTTCGACGCAGTGTCGAACCCCGAATCGGAGGACAGAATGCGCAGACCGCTCCAGGCACTCATCTGCCTAGGGAGTCTGGCGGCATTGAGCTTCCCCACACCCACCGCGCAGGCGGCCGCGCAGCCTGCCTCGGTGCAGGCGTGCCGCGTGGTCGCGGCCAAGCCGGTCGCGAGCAGGGGCGTGGTTCGGGGCACCGCCTCCAGGACGGGCTGTACTGACCAGGCCAGGCTCAGGGTTCGCATCATGATCGTCATGCCGGGTCCCGACCGGGTCGTCAAGAGCGGCTCGAAGGTCATCGGCACCGGGCGGGTCACGGCGGGCGTACAGTGCTCCGCCACCCCGCGCGGCTACTACGTCGTCGCAATGGACTCGCACGGGCGCACCGGCCGGTCGCGCCCGGTGAAGCTGTCGTGCGCGTCGGGCGGCGGCTTCGCCTCCCCGGTCGAGGAGGAGGTCGTCCGGCTCACCAACGAGGCCAGGGCGAAGAAGGGCTGCCGGCCCCTCATCCACGACCCCAAGCTGCACCTCGCCGCCGAGCGCCATTCGGCGGACATGGGAGCCCGCAACCGCCTCACGCACAACTCGAGCAACGGGCGCACGTTCGACCAGCGCATCAAGGCGGTCGGCTTCTCGTACAGCATGATCGCCGAGAACATCGCCCAGGGCCATCCCACCGCCCGCGCCGTGATGAACGCCTGGCTGAACAGCCCGGGACACCGGGGGAACATGCTGAACTGCTCCTTCACCCACATCGGTGTCGGGCACAACGCCAAGGGACCTTCCTGGACACAGGACTTCGCCACCCACTAGAGCAAACCGCCCGCTAGAGCCAAGGGAGCGCCGGGCCTCCACCGGCCACACCCGAGCCGGTTTCCCACCGCACGCCCATGCGCTCCCCTCCGGGCGGGCCCGGCCGCGCCTCCCCCCGCACAGGACCGCGGCCGGGCCCGCATCTCCCCAACGCGGACGCGTTGAGGGGGCCGCGTCAGGGTCGGTTGCGGGGGTCGGAGAAGCGCGCCAGGACGAGCGACTCGACCACGCCCACGACCGCGTACGCCAGGATGGACACGGTCGTGACCACCACGATGTCCGCCCACACCTCGTCATACCGGAAGCCGCCGATGGCCCGCAGGATCTCGGCGCCGATCCCCCGCCCGGTGGCCAGCCACTCGGCGATGAGCGCTCCGATGATGGAGGCGGGCACGGAGATCCGGGCCGAGGCGAAGACCGAGGGCATCGCCGTAGGCATGGCGACCTTGCGCAGGACGGTCATGCGGGTCCCGCCGTACGCCATGACCAGGTCGGTGGCCTGCGGCGAGGCGGACCGCAGCCCGAAGGCGATGTTCACCAGCGCGGGGAAGAACACGACGATGCCGCCGATGACGGCCACGCCCAGCACGTCCCGGCCGAAGATCAGCGTGATCAGCGGCGTCATCACCACGAGCGGCACGGACCGTAGCAGCATCGCGACCGGCATGAACGTCTGCTCGACGGTCCTGAACAGCACGAACGCGACCGCCACTGCCACGGCGGCGATCATCCCGCTGGCGAACCCGATGGCGGCGTCCCTGACCGTGATGCCCAGCGCGCCGAACACGGCCTCGCGGTGGGCGTCCGAGGAGGTCAGGTACTCCCAGACCTGCGGCGGCCGCTTGCCCACGAGCGGGCTGATCCCGAACGCCTCCAGGGCCAGCCACCACGCGGCCACGACGATGACCACGGAGGGCAGCAGAGGGCCGACGATCCTCAGCACGGTGCGGCCGATCACTGTGACACGCCTCTCGACCAGGGGGTGACCACGCGGGCGACGAGGGCGACGATCGCGTATCCGAGCCCGGCGATCAGCCCGGCCGCGAGCGCGAGGCCCCACGTGCGTGGCACCTGGAACTGCTGCTGGGAGATCATCAGGGAGACGCCGAGCCCCGCGTCGTTGCTGCCCAGATACTCGCCGATGATGGCGCCGAGCAGCGCGGAGGGAGCGGAGATCTTGAGGCCGGCGAACGTGCTGGGCAGGGCCGAGATGATCTGTACGTAGCGGAGCCTGGCCACGCGGCCGCCGCCGTACACGGTGACGACGTCCAGGCTCGCCCGGTCGGCGGAGCGCAGCCCGAGCAGGGCGCCGATGAGCGTGGTGAAGAAGACGGAGATGGCGGCGAGGAAGACCACGGTGGCGTCGCCGCCGAAGACCACCAGCACGATGGGGCCGATGGCGAGCAGGGGGATGCAGTAGCTGATCACGGCGAGCTGCGTGGCGACGGCTTCGAGCCGGGGCACGAGCAGCACCAGCAGCGCCACGCCGATGGCCAGCCCGTTGCCCCACAGGAAGCCCTGGACCGCCGCGGTGAGGGTGGCGGAGATGTTCGGGCCGTAGAAGGCCCAGCCGTCGTCGCCCATGGCGGCGAGCACCGCCCACGGCGTCGGCACCGCGCCGCCGCCGGCGAACACGGTCACGGCGAGCAGCCACCAGAGCCCGATGAGCGCGACGACGCCGAGCAGCCCCTGGACACGCCTCATGAGCCGTGCCCGAACAGCAGGTCGCTGAGGTGGTCGTGGATCGCGTGGAACTCGGGCGTACGCATCATGTCGGGGGTGCGGGGCCGCGGCAGGCCGATCTCCACCATCTCGACGACCCGCCCGGGGCGGGAGCTCATGACGGCCACCACGTCCGACAGGAAGACGGCCTCGCTGATGCCGTGGGTGACCATGAGCGTCGTGGCGGGCTTCTCGGTCCAGATGCGCAGCAGCTCCAGGTTGAGCCGCTGCCTGGTCATGTCGTCCAGCGCGCCGAACGGCTCGTCGAGCAGCAGCACGCTGGGCTTGACCACCAGCGCGCGGGCGATGGACACGCGCTGCCGCATGCCGCCGGACAGCTCGGCGGGCCTGGCCTTCTCGAACCCCTCCAGCCCGACCAGCTTGATCAGGTCGTCGATCTGACCGGGCTCCGGCTTGATCCCGGCGACCTCGAGCGGCAGCCGGATGTTGGCCGTCACGCTGCGCCAGGCCAGCAGCGCCGAGTCCTGGAAGGCGATGCCGAGGTGGTGGCTCCTGCGCAGTTCCTCCGGGGTCTCGCCGTTCACCCGGATCTCGCCGGAGGTGGGTTCTTCCAGCCCTGCCAGGATGCGCAGCACCGTGGACTTGCCGCAGCCGGAGGGGCCGAGCAGCGACAGGAACGAGCCCTTCGGCGTCTGGATGTCGACTCCTTGGAGTGCGGTCACTCCCTTGCCGAAGGTCTTGCTCAGCCCCGCGATGCTGATGCCCGTCATGACAGCTTCAGGCTCGGGTCGGCCTTGTAGACCTCGTCCAGGATCGTCAGGTCGAACAGCTGCTCAGCCTTGATGTTCAGGCCGGCCTTCGCCAGGGACGCGATGTTCTGCTCGATCAGCTCTGGCGTGATCGTGAACAGGCCGTTGGCCTTGACGTCAGAGGTGACCACGAGCTCGTTCTGCATCTTGGCCTCCTCGGTCTGCTCCTTGGCGTCGAGGTTCTGGTCCTTGCCGTAGACGGTGGCGGCCAGCTCGGCGGACTTGGCCGGGTCGGCGACGGCGTCCTTCCAGCCCTTGATCTCGGCGGTCAGGAACGCCTTGAGCTTGTCGCGCTCCTTGTCGATGGTCTCCTGCGTCACCGTGAACGTCTCGGCGACCAGGGGCAGGCCGGCGTCGGCGAACAGCAGGTAGGCCGGGTCGTGGCCCTGCATCTTCAGCCGCACGGGGCCGCTGGTGACGTAGCCGACGTAACCGTCGAGCTGCCCGGAGGTGAGCATCGACGGGTCGGACTGGAACGGCACCCTGGTCACGCTGGACGGGTCGATGTCGTTGGCCTTGAGCAGCGCGTTCCACACCAGCTCGTTGGAGTCCTGGACGCCGATCTTCTTGCCGACCAGGTCCTTGGCCGCCTCGATCGGGTTCTTCTTGAGCGAGACGATCGCGAACGGGTTCTTCTGGAAGGTCGCGCCGACGATCTTCAGCGGGGCGCCCTGGAGGATGGCCGGCGCGGTGATCGTGGGTGCGGAAAGGCCCGCCCAGCAGCGGCCCGTGGCCAGGCCCGACTCGACCGAGGTGCCCGAGCCGCCGCCCGACAGCAGCTCGACCTGGGAGAACCCGGCGGCCTTGAAGTACCCCTTGGTGTCGGCGAAGTACTCGCCGGCGAACTCGACGTTCTTCTTCCAGGACAGTTGCAGCTTGACCGAGCCGAGCCCACCGCCGGAGGAGGCGGTCGACGTGCCGCTTTCGCCGCAGGCGGCCAGACCGAGCGCGAGACCGGCCAGACCTGTTGTCCGCAGGAACGCGCGGCGGTCGAGGGAAATAGCCATAATTCTTCCTTGAGCGGCGGTGAACGGGCAGGTCAGGACGGTATCTATCGATTATTACCATCATGTGACGATGGTTTTGGACAGCGCGGCGCGACGAAGGGCCGCGAAGGGGGAACGCGGGAAAACCGCTGGCGACCCCTGTAGGTCCCTACGAGAGTGCCGGGTGAGGACCGTAGATCCCTCCAGCCGCCCAGAAGCTCCGGTAGCGTCGAGCGTGAAATGAGACTCGACGGAATCCCTCTTTGGGACGGTACCGAATACCGCGGCCCGGTCGATCTGAGCTGGGAGCCCGACCGCATCACCGGCGTGCAGCCGGATGCCGAGCCCCGCTATGACGGCCTGTGCGTGCTTCCCGGCCTGGTCGACACGCACGTGCACCTGATCGGGTACGCGGGCCCCGGCGACCCGCCGGACTTCGCGACCTGGCCGCTGGTCACCACGCGGGACGAGCAGGTGCTGCACGGCGTCGCCCACGCCCAGCGGGCCATGCGGCACGGCGTGACGACGCTGCGCGACCTCGCGGGCGACGAGGCCCAGGTCGCGCTGCGCCGGGCGTTCGACGCGGGGGTGCTGCCCGGGCCGCGCATCCAGGTGCACGGCGTGGTGGGAATGACGGCCGGGCACAACGACCTGTTCGTGCCGCCCGCGGTGCCCGCGCGGAAGCCCACGGCCGACGGCCCTGACGAGTGCCGCAAGCTCGTACGCACCTGGGCCCGCGCCGGCATGGACGGCATCAAGCTGACCACCAGCGGCGGCGTGCTGTCGATCGGCGACAAGAACGCCTGGCGCAACTACACCCGCGACGAGATCAGGGCGGTCGTGGACGAGGCGCACGCGCTCGGCATGCTGGTGGCCTCGCACGCCCACTCCGAGGACGGTATCCGGGTGGCCGTCGAGGAGGGCGTCGACTCGATCGAGCACGGCACGCTCATGAGCAAGGACCTGGCCGAGACCCTGGCCGCCCGCGGCACGCCGGTCGCGCCGACGCTGCTGATCAACGAGGCCATCGCGGAGGGCCGCGTCCCGGTCACGCCCGAGGCCATGGCCAAGGCCGCCGAGCTGGTCGCCACCCGCGACGTGCTGCTGGCCCAGGCGGCCGCGCTGGGCGTGCGGTTCGTGCTCGGCACCGACGCGAACGGCCACCACGTGCAGTTCGGCGACCAGCTCGCCGAGGTCGTCCACATGACGCGGGTCCTCGGGCTGGACGCGGAGTCCGCGCTGCGCGCGGCCACCTCTGACGCGGCCGACTCGATCGGCATGCCGGTGGGCAGGATCGCGCCGGGGCTGGGCGCCGACCTCATCGTGCTGCGCGGCCGCCCGTGGGAGCGCATCGAGGACCTGGCTGTCGAGAACATCGTGGCCGTGGTCTCACGGGGCCACGTGGTCGCGGGCCGCCTGCCCTGACGCGCCTATTGCGTCTCCCGCCCTGACCGCAGCGCCAGGTACAGGTCGGTACGGTCCCGCATCGACGACATCCGCCGCCCGGTCAGCTCCTCGATCCGCTGCATCCGGTAGCGCAGGGTGTTGACGTGCACGTACAGCTCGTCGGCGGTGCGCTGCCACGACCCGCACGTCTCCAGGAAGATGTCGAGCGTGCGCAGCAGCTCGGAGCCGTGCCGGGCGTCGTACTCCTCGACCGGCCCCAGCAGATGGTCGCGGAAGGAGCGGCGCACGCTGGCGGGCAGCGCGGCCAGCAGCAGGTCGAAGCTGTCGATGTCGGCCACCGACATGATCGACACGGGCCCCGGCCCGCCCCGCGCGGACTCCATGCCGCGCCTGGCCGTCTCCAGCGCCTCGCCGAGCTGCGACACGCTGGCCGCCATCTCGCTGATCCCGGCCGCGATGCTCATCCCGGACCGCTCGGCGGCCAGGCCGCGCAGCTCGTCCGCGAGGCTCTTGCGTGACGCCCTGCCGTTCACCAGCACAATCGCCTCGCGCGGCGTGCCGCCCACGATCAGGTGCCGCCCCTTCCTGGCCAGTCCCTCGTGCAGCACCTCGGGCAGGTCGTAGTCGGCCGGCCCGGTCAGTGTGACCGCCATGGCCGCAGTCGGCAGGCCCGGGTCGGCGCCGAGCAGTCGCAGGTGCGCGGAGACCTCTCCTGGCGGGATCTGGCCCAGCACGTCGAGCAGCGTCTGCGCCCTGACCCGCTCGGCCCTGCGCTGCTCTGTCGCGAACCCCTCAACGGTCACGACCTCGGTGATCGCACCGAACGACTGGTCGGGAGCGGCCAGGATCAGCGGCAGCCGGCGCCGTTCACACGCCTTGACCAGCTCGTCGGGCAGCTCGCCGAGCACGATCAGCCCCACGACGAGCCCGGCGGCGTCGCTGGCCCACAACGCGTCGGCGAAGCGCTCGCAGTCGGACGGCTCGCCGTACCAGACGCCGCTGGTGAGCACGAGGTCGCCGGGCTGCAGGTAACGCCGGGGGTCGGGCAGGTCCGTGGGGTACGCGCGCCGGATCTCGCGCTCGAGCACCTCGTGACCCGTCACAAGCGTCAGCCGCAGGTCGTCGCGTGCGAGCAGGTCCGCCAGCCTCATGAAATCTGATGTTATGCCAGGTCATTGGGTGAGGATTCAGAGGTTCGCACGATACTCCCACCGCGCGGGGTCCGGTTTACTCGTTGCCATGCGTCCCAAGGCAGAGCTCCATCTGCACATCGAAGGCACCCTCGAGCCCGAGCTCGTCGTCGAGCTGGCCAAGCGTAACCGGATCGACCTGCCGACCTTCGACGTGGACGCCATCCGCGCCCGCTACTCCTTCACCGATCTGCAGTCGTTCCTGGACGTCTACTACGAGCACATGGCGGTCCTGCGCACCGAGGAGGACTTCTACGACCTCGCCACCGCCTACCTGCGGCGGGCCGGTGAGCAGGGGGTGCGGCACGCGGAGATCTTCTTCGACCCGCAGGCGCACCTGAGCAGGGGCGTGCCGCTGGAAGTGGTGTTCGGCGGGCTGTCGGCGGCGCTCAAGGACGGCGACGTGTCGGCCGCGCTGATCCTGTGCTTCCTGCGTGACCGGGGCGCGGACGAGGCCGAGCAGGTGCTGCGGGCCGCCCTGCCGTACCGGGACTCGTTCATCGGGGTGGGGCTGGACTCGGCGGAGGTGGGCTATCCGCCGTCGCTGTTCAGGCGGGTGTTCGACATCGCGGCCGGCGAGGGGCTGCGGAGGGTGGCGCACGCGGGCGAGGAGGGCGGCCCCGACTACGTGTGGGAGGCGCTGGACGTGCTGCGCGTGGAGCGGGTGGACCACGGGATCAGGGCGATGGAGGACCCGCAGCTCGTGGCCAGGCTGCGGGATGAGCGGATCCCGCTGACCGTGTGCCCGCTGTCGAACGTGCGGCTGCGCGCCGTGCCGTCCCTGCGCGACCACATCCTGCCCGCGATGCTGGACGAAGGGCTCGTTGTGACGGTCAACTCGGACGATCCCGCTTACTTCGGCGGATACGTGGAGGACAACTACGTGGCGCTCCAGCGGGAGCTGGGGATGACGGACGAGCAGCTCGACCGGATCGCCCGCAACTCCTTCGAAGCCTCTTTCGCCTACGAAGGCTGAACCTGATCCGCACTATGGCGCGAGCCTGTTCGGGGCCTCACACTGGTGCATGTCACGGGGAGGCCGATCATGACCGCACGTACCGGGCCGTCGCAGCAGGCGGCCCCAGACCGCCGGCCGGAGCTCGACGCCATGCGCGCTCTCGTGGTGGTCGGGCTGGTGTTCTTCCATGCGTCACTGGTGTTCGACACGAGGGACGACTACTACGTCAAGAACGCCGAGACGACGCAGATCACGTTCTTCATCGCGGCACTCTGCGTGATCTGGGCGATGCCGCTGCTCTTCCTCATCGCCGGGCTGGGGTCGTGGCACTCGATGCGCCGCCGCGGCCCCGGCGGGTTCGCGGTGGAGCGATTACTCCGGTTGGGGGTGCCTCTGGTCTTCGCCACGGCCACGATCATGCCGGTGCCCCAATGGCTGCGGCTGCGGGCCGATCCCGCCTACCACGAGTCCTACCTGGCGTTCCTGCCGAAGTTCTACACCGTGCGGCTGGACCTGAGCGACTTCCCCTTCATCCTCCGCGGGACGTACTTCGAGACCGGGCACCTCTGGTTCGTGGTGCTGCTGCTGACGTTCTCGCTGCTGCTCGCGGTGGTGGCGCGCTGGACGCCGCCCACCCTTGAGTGGCCCGCCGCCATCTCGCGGCCGCGCGGCGGGCTGCTGGTGCTCGGGCTGCCGATCGCGCTGGTCTGCGCCTTCGTGGGGCTGGAGGAGGCGTTCAGCGGCTGGAGCCGGTGGGCGTTCCTGCTGTTCTTCCTGTACGGGTACTTCTTCGTGACCGATCCCCGGTTCCGCGCGGCGATGCGGCGCGACTGGGTGCCCGCCGCGGTCGTCGGCGTCGTGCTGGTGGCGGTCGGGGTGCCCGGCTTCGTCATCGCGGGCGACGCGCCCGGCGCGGACGCTTTCACGGACATGACCCCGCTCGCTATCGGCGCCCGCACCCTGTACGGCCTGGCAGGGTGGTGCTGGCTGGTCGCGATACTCGGCGCCCTCGACCGGCCGCGCTCGCCCTCCGCCGGTGCCGGGAAACCGCCGCGCCGGCTGTACGCCTACCTGTCTTCCGCCGTGCTCCCCCTGTACGTGCTGCACCAGCCGATCGTCGTGGCGGTGGCCTACTTCGTGGTGGGGTGGAAGGCGCCGATCCTGGTCGAATACCTGGTGATCGTGGCGATCTCGCTCGTGCTGACCGTGGTCGTCTATGACCTGCTGGTGCGGCGTACCAGGGTGACCAGGTTCCTGTTCGGGATGCGGGAGCCTACGGCAAGGTGAGGATGACCGGGCCGTCCGCGGTGATCGCGACCGTGTGCTCGACGTGCACGCTCCTGCTGCCGTCCCCCGAGCACACCGACCAGCCGTCGTCGGCCATGTAGTAGCCGTCGTCTCCCCCGGCCATCAGGCTCGGCTCGATCGCGATCACCAGCCCCGGCCGCAGCCGCGGCCCGCGGCCCGCGGGGGCCTCGTTGGGCACGAACGGCGCCTCGTGCATGGCCCGCCCGATGCCGTGGCCGCCGAAGTCGTTCTGCATGCCGTATCCGGCGCCGCGGCCGACCATGGACATGGCGTGGCCGATGTCACCCATCCGGCCGCCGGGCACGGCCGCCGCGATGCCCGCCGCCAAAGTCTCCTCAGCCACCCTGATCAGCTTGAGGTCCTCCTCGCGCGCGTGCCCGACGGCGAAGCTGACCGTGCCGTCGGCATGCCAGCCGTCGATGATCGCGCCGCAGTCGACACTGATCAGGTCGCCGTCGCGCAGCCGGTACGGGGTCGGCAGGCCGTGCAGCATGGTCCCGTTCACCGAGGTGCAGATCACCCCTGGGTACGGCGTCGCACCGAACGACGGGTGGTAGCCCAGGAACGACGCCCCCGCGCCGGCCTCCTCGATGACCGTCCTGGCCACCTCGTCGAGCTGCTTCAACGACACTCCGACCGCGGCCCGCTCCCGCACCGCGGCATGGATCGCGGCGACGACCCTGCCCGCTTCGCGCATCGCGTCTATCTCACCGGCTGACTTGAGCTCGATCACGGCTCCTCCTTGACGCTCGTAGATCGATAACTATACCGGTATTATTATCGCGATGTCGATGAGCCCTGAGGTCAGTCGAGACCCTTTCTGCCCGGCGTCCAGAACGGCTTCGTGCGCACGTCCCTGCGCTGCCAGCCGCGCTCGTTGACGAGGCGAGCCCGTACGGCCTGGATCGTGCGCGCCTCCCGCCAGATAGGCGACCCCCGGCTCGTCCGGCAGGTCCAGCGCCCGCACGGCGTCGACCAGGGCCTTGGAGCCGGCCGGCTTCGGGGCCTGGTTGGTCGGGGGCCCGGAGAAGGCCAGCAGGCCGCCGGGACGCAGCACCCTGTGTGCTTCGGCGATGGCCCGTGCCGGGTCGTCAAGGAAGTGCAGGATGAAGCCGCACGTCACGACGTCGAAGGACGCGTCCGGCAGGTCGAGTCGGTGGGCGTCCATGATCCGGGTGGACAACTGCGGCAGGTCGGGATGGTCGACGGAAAGGGCGCGAAGCATATTCGGGGCGTTGTCGATCGCGAGGACCTCACCCTGACTCCGACCGCCCGCGCCGCCGGTCCGGCAACGGCGCCGCGCCCGGCCGCGATATCGAGAACCCGCTGGCCAGGCCGTAACGCGCACCAGCTCAGGAGGTCGCGGCCGAAGGTCGCAAAGAAGGGGATGTGCTGGTCGTACTCGGATGCGATGTCGTCGAAGAGCCGTCGGACCACCTCGGTATCCGTCATGGATCATGATGCTCGCAGCCCGCCCGTCGCCCACTCGACTGCTTTTGAAAGCGTCAGATTCGGGCGACGATCGCATAGCGTTCGTCGTTCACAGGGCCGCCCCACAGGTCGGCATCGCCGCTGAGTGGCTCGATGCGCAGGTCGGCGACGAGCGGGCGCACGGCAGCGGCCAGGTCGTCGGCGCTGACGCCGCCGCTCCACGGCAGCGAATCGGCTCCCGCCACATAGGGCGACCCGGCCTCGCCCCAGCGCCCCTCGACCAGCACCAGCAGGCCGCCCGGACGAAGCCGCCCGGCCCACTCCCGCAGCGCCGCCCGTGGGTCGGGCAGAGTCCACACCACATGGCGGCACAGCACCACGTCGAACCGCTCCTGCCCTGTGGGCGGCGCGGCGGCGTCGCCGACCAGGAAACGGCCCGCGAGCCCGGCGGCCGACAACTTGGCCCGGGACTGGTCGATCATCCGCGGCGCGAGGTCCACGCCGGTCACCCGGTGCCCGGCCGCGGCCAGCAGCACGGACAGGGAGCCGGTGCCGCAGCCGACGTCAAGGAGGTCGGCCGGGGCGGCCGGCATCCAGGCGCCCAGGTGGCGGCCCCACGCGGCGCGCGTGCGCTCGGCCCGCAGACCGTGGTCCGGCTCCTCGTCGAACGACGGCGCGGCGGCATCCCAGTAACGGGTGATCGCGGAGGTGAGCTCAGGCATGGCGCTGATCCTCTCACCAGCCACCGACAGAACGCCGCGCCCCAGGTCACTACTCGGCCGTGCGCTGGTAGTGCTCGGCGATCTCGTCGCTGGTGGTCAGCCAGACGTCGGGCTGTGCCGCGAGATACGCCAGCGCCTGGTCCAGGTACTTGGCACGGAACGCCTGGCCGATCACGAACGGGTGCAGGGCCAGCGCCATCACCCGGCCACTGTGCTCGGAGTCGGCGCGCAGCTGCTCGTACTGGTCCTTGACGATCTGCACGAACTCCGGCCCGCTGGTGCCCTTGCCGAACAGGCCCAGGTCGTTGAGTTCCACCGTGTACGGGACGCTGAGCATGCCGGGCACGTTCAACCGGTAGGGCTGGTCGTCGTTGGTCCAGTCCAGCACATAGCTCAGTCCGAGCTCGGCGAGCAGGGCCGGGGTGTCGAACGTCTCGGTCAGCCCGGGGCCCATCCAGCCGCGCGGCCGCCGGCCGGTGGCGGCGGCGATGGTGTCGACGACGTCGGTGAGAAAGGCGAGCTCCTCATCGCGGGTCATGCCCGCCTGGAGGACCGAGTTGGTCCGCCCGTGCGCGAGCCAGGCCCAGTCGCGTTCCAGGCCCGCCTTGATGATCTGCGGGTAGTGGTGGGCGACGTCGGAGTTCAGCAGCACGCTCGCCCGGACACCGTGCCGGTCGAGGGTCTCGATCGTGCGCCAGATGCCGACGCGGGGCCCGTAGTCGCGCCAGCCGAAATTGAGCGCGTCGGGGACCAGGTCGGCGGTGCCCGGCCAGATGCTGGTGGACGGGCGGTCGATCAGGAAGTGCTCGACGTTGAGCCCGATGTAGACGGCGACCTTGGCGCCCCCGGGCCAGTGGATCGGCGGGCGCTCGGTGATCGGGCTGTAGTCGAAGAGCTCGTTCTGCATGCCCCAACCTTCGGACCTCCGGAGAGGCCGAACAATGTCGATGTGTTCTACGATCGGTGCGTCGAACTCACCAATGAGAGCTGGTCAGGGGAAGGTGATAGAGCGGCACGAGATCGAGGCCTTCCTGACCCTGGCCGAGGAGTTGCACTTCAGGCGCACCTCCGAGCGGCTCGGCCTGGCCCAAGGCCGGGTCAGCCAGACCATCAAGAAGCTCGAACGCCGCATCGGCGTACCGCTGTTCGAACGCACCAGCCGCCATGTCGCGCTGACCCCTACCGGGCAGCGCCTCCGCGACGAGCTGGCGCCGGCCTACCGCCAGATCCAGGAGGCCGTCGCCCGGGCCATCGCGACCGGCAAGGCCGTCACCGGGACGCTGCGCGTCGGGTTCTCCTCGCAGTGGGCGAGCGACGCGATCATCAGAGCCGCCGATGTGTTCAGGGACCGGTACCCGGACTGCGCCGTGCAGATCCAGGAGGTGCAGCTCACCGACCCGTTCGGCCCGCTACGCGCGGGCGAGCTGGATCTGCAGCTCACCGAGTTCCCCGTCGCCGAGCCGGATCTGGTCACCGGACCGGTGATCTTCTCCGAGCCGCGCGCCCTCATGGTCCACGCACGGCATCCGTTCGCCCGGCTCGAGTCGGTCTGCCTCGAAGATCTGGCGCGCACCCTGCTGGTGGCCGTGTCGGGCGACATCCCGCAGTACTGGCTCGACTACCACTACCCCCGTCAGACGCCCGAAAGGCGGCCCATCGCTCACGGCGCGACCGCCGTCTACTGGCAGGAGGTGCTCTCGCTCGTGGCCGCCGGCCGCGGCGCGTCAACGGCCGCACTGCGTGCCGCGCAGTACCACTCGCGTCCCGGCGTCGTCTTCGTGTCGATGCGCGACGCGCCGCCCATCGAGTACGGCCTGATCTGGTCGGTCAACGGCGACACGGCCCGGGTCCGCGCCTTCGTCGAAACGGTCTGCGA
The DNA here is from genome assembly GCF_040659615.1 of Nonomuraea sp. NPDC049784. Lineage (NCBI taxonomy): Bacteria > Bacillati > Actinomycetota > Actinomycetes > Streptosporangiales > Streptosporangiaceae > Nonomuraea > Nonomuraea sp. NPDC049784. Next base: position 8,576 of record NZ_JBFAMX010000098.1, on the reverse strand, counting down.
CCAGACGCGCGACGGGGGGAGGTGAGCCAGGCCCGCCTACCCCCGTCGCCCGTTCGTGCTAGGCCTTGAGCCAGCTCATCATCGGACGGAGCTTCGCACCCGTCTTCTCGATCGCGTCCTCGGCCAGCTCCTCGCGGTACCGCTTGAAGTCCTTCTGGCCGCTCTCGAACTCCTCGACGAGCTGCCGCGCGAAGGTGCCGTCCTGGACCTCGCCCAGGATCCGGCGCATCTCCTGCCGCGTCTCCTCCGTGATGACGCGCGGGCCGCGGGTGTAGCCGCCGTACTCGGCCGTGTCCGAGACCGACCAGTACATCTTCGAGATGCCGCCCTCGTACATCAGGTCGACGATCAGCTTCATCTCGTGCAGGCACTCGAAGTAGGCGACCTCGGGCTGGTAGCCGGCCTCGATCAGCGTGTCGAAGCCCGCCTTGATGAGCTCGGAGACGCCGCCGCACAGCACGGCCTGCTCGCCGAACAGGTCCGTCTCCGTCTCCTCCTTGAAGGTCGTGCGGAGAGCCCCGGCGCGCGTGCCGCCGATGCCCTTCGCGTACGACAGCGCCAGGTCGAGCGCCTTGCCCGAGGCGTCCTTCTCGACGGCCACGAGAACGGGCACGCCGCGCCCGGCCTCGAACTGGCGGCGGACGAGGTGGCCCGGACCCTTGGGGGCGACCATGCAGACGTCGACACCCTCGGGGGCCTCGATGAGGCCGTAGCGGATGTTGAGGCCGTGGCCGAAGAACAGCGCGTCGCCCTCGACCAGGTTGGGGGCGACGTGCTGGGCGTACAGGTCGCGCTGGATGTGGTCCGGCGCAAGGATCATGGTGAGGTTGGCCTCTTCGACCGCCTCCGCCGGAGTGACGACCCGCAGCCCGTCGTTCTCCGCCTTCTCGCGGCTCTTGGAGCCCTCCGGCAGGCCGACGCGGACGTCCACGCCGGAGTCACGCAGGGAGAGCGCGTGGGCGTGGCCCTGGCTGCCGTACCCCAGCACGGCCACGTGGCGTCCCTGGATGATCGACAGGTCGGCCTGGTCGTCGTAGTAAATCTCGGTCACTTGCTCAAAACCTTTCAGGCGGTACGGTCCAGTGCCCTGAGGGACCGGTCAGTGATGGAACGGGCGCCGCGGCCGATGGCCACCATGCCCGACTGGACGAGTTCTTTGATCCCGAACGGCTCGAGGACCTTGACGAACGCCTCGAGCTTGTCGGGAGTGCCGGTGACCTCGATGGTCACGGCGTCAGCGGCCACGTCGACGCAGCGGGCGCGGAAGAGGTTGACGAGCTCCAGCACGTGGGAACGGCTTTCGGAGTCGGCCTTGACCTTGATCAGCATCAGCTCGCGCTGGACGGACTGCCCCGGGTCGAGCTCGACGATCTTCAGTACGTTCACCAGCTTGTTGAGCTGCTTGGTGACCTGCTCAAGCGGCAGCTCCTCGACGCTGACCACGATGGTTATGCGCGAGATGTCGTCGTGTTCGGTCGGCCCCACTGCCAGCGAGTCTATGTTGAAGCCCCGCCTGCTGAACAACGCGGACACGCGCGCCAGAACGCCTGGCTTGTTCTCGACAAGCACAGACAGCGTGTGTCTACTCATCCTCGTTCTCCCACTTAGGCGCCATGTCACGGGCGATCTTGATGTCGTCGTTGCTGGTGCCTGCCGCGACCATGGGCCAGACCATGGCGTCCTGGTGGACGACGAAGTCGACCACGACGGGCACGTCGTTGATCTCCATGGCCTTCGCGATCACGGCGTCCACATCCTCGGGACGCTCGCAACGCAGACCCACACAACCATAGGCCTCGGCCAGCTTGACGAAGTCCGGGATGCGGCGCGTCGTCTGCAGGTTGGTGTTGGAGTAACGCTCGTCGTAGAAGAGCGTCTGCCACTGGCGGACCATGCCGAGGTTACCGTTGTTGATGACGGCGATCTTGATCGGCACCCCCTCCAGGGCGCAGGTGGCCAGCTCCTGGTTGGTCATCTGGAAGCAGCCGTCGCCGTCGATGGCCCACACCGTGGAGCCGGGGCGGCCCATCTTGGCGCCCATCGCGGCCGGGACGGCGAAGCCCATCGTGCCGAGACCACCCGAGTTGATGAACGTGCCGGGGTTCTCGTAGTCGATGAACTGCGAGGCCCACATCTGGTGCTGCCCGACCCCGGACACGTAGTACGCGTCGGGCCCGGCGATGGCGCTCAGCCGCTCCATCACGTACTGCGGCGCCAGCGAGCCGTCCTCGAACGTCTCGTAGCCCAGCGGGTACGTCTCCTTGTAGCCATTGAGGATCGTCCACCAGGCGCTGTAGTCGCCCTTCTGCTCCGATGCCTGGATGGCGGAGACCAGGTCTCCGATGACCTCCTTGCAGTCGCCCACGATCGGCACGTCGGCGTGGCGGTTCTTGGAGATCTCCGCCGGGTCGATGTCGGCGTGCACGATCTTCGCGTACGGCGCGAACGACTTCAGGTCGCCGGTCACCCGGTCGTCGAAGCGCACACCCAGGCCGATGATCAGGTCGGACTGCTGCAGCGCGCCCACCGCCGACACGCTGCCGTGCATGCCCGGCATGCCCATGTGCTGCGGGTGGCTGTCGGGGAACGTGCCCCTGGCCATCAGGGTGGTGACGACCGGGATGTTCGTCAGCTCGGCCAGCTGCAGCAGCTCGGGCGAAGCGCCCGCCTTGTGCACGCCGCCGCCGACGTACAGGACCGGCCGCTTGGACTCGGCGATCAGCTTGGCGGCCTCACGGATCTGCTTGGAGTGCGGCCTGGTGACCGGGCGGTAGCCCGGGAGCTGCATGGTGGGCGGCCAGCTGAAGGTCGTCTCCGACTGCAGCGCGTCCTTGGAGATGTCCACGAGCACCGGGCCAGGACGGCCGGTGGAGGCGATGTGGAAGGCCTCCATGATCGTACGGGCGATGTCCCCGGCATCCGTGACCAGGAAGTTGTGCTTCGTGATCGGCATGGTGATGCCGGAAATATCGGCTTCCTGGAACGCGTCCGTGCCGATCATCGGCGCGGCGACCTGCCCCGTGATCGCCACAATCGGCACCGAGTCCATGAACGCGTCGGCAATCGGTGTCACCAGGTTCGTGGCGCCGGGGCCGCTGGTCGCCATGCACACCCCGACCTTGCCGGTGGCCTGCGCGTAGCCCTCGGCCGCGTGACCCGCACCCTGCTCGTGGCGTACGAGCACGTGCCGGACCTTGGTCGAGTCGTAGAGAGGATCGTAGGCCGGCAGAATGGCACCGCCCGGGATCCCGAACACTGTGTCGACTCCAACGTGCTCCAGCGCCCTCACCAGGGCCTGTGCACCTGTCATCCGTTCGGTCATCGGCTCGTTCCTTGCGTGGCTACTCGCTTAAGGACATAAAAAATGCCCCGTCCCACCGGGGGGGTGGGTCTGGGGCGGCGCGCAGGTCGTCGTGCTTCGCTATCGGCCTGCGCGCCGGCGAAGTACTACGAGAATCTCACTGCGAAGCATGGCTTACACCATAGCCGCTCGGAACGCACTGGTGTCAACTTGGTGGACACATGTCTCAAACAGTGAGACTCGTACGCATCAGCGAGTCGACCCCGCGCGCCGCCATCGGCCGTGCCACCAGGAAACCCTGCCCCTTCGTGCACCCCATCTGCTTGAGCAGTTCGAGCTGCTCAGGACGTTCGATGCCCTCGGCCACCACGATCAGGCCGAGGTCGTGGCCGAGCCGCACGATCGTACGGGTGAGCAGCGTCAGCGTGTCGTCCTTGCCCAGCCCCGACACGAACGACGGATCGATCTTGATCATGTCGACGGGGAGCTGCCGCAGGAACGCCAGCGACGCGTAGCCCGTGCCGAAGTCGTCGATGGCCAGCCGCACCCCGAGCGCCCGCAGCTCGGACAGCCGCTTGATCGTCTCCTCGGCGTCCTCGACCAGCATCTCCTCGATCACTTCGAGGGTGAGCGCGGAGGCGGGCAGCCCGCTCTCGGTCAGCGCCTCCTCGACCGTCTCGACGAACCGCGGCGCGGTGATCTGGCGGGCCGACAGGTTGAGCGACAGCCCGATGTCCCAGGACGAGGCCCGCCAGGCGGCCACCTCGCGGCACGCCTCGCGCAGGATCCACTCGCCCAGCGGCACGATCAGCCCGGTGTCCTCGGCCGGGCCGAGGAACTGCTCCGGCGGCACGAACACCGACCCGCGCCACCAGCGCACCAGCGCCTCCACCGCGGTGACCCGCGACGTGGCCAGATCGACCACCGGCTGGTATTCGATCGCGAACTGCTGCTCGATCAGCGCCCGCTGCAGGTCGGCCGCCAGCTCCAGCCTGCGCACCACATCGGCGTGCATCTGGGCGGCGAACACCTCGACCCGGCGGCCGCCCAGCTCCTTGGCGCGTGCCATGGCGACATCCGCGTTGCGCATCAGGTCACCGGCGGGCATGTCGTCCTCGGAGAAGGCCACGCCCACGCTGGCGGTCAGCGCCACGTCGCGGTCGGCGACGCGGAACGGCTCCTGCGAGACCGCACGTACGAGCCGCTCGGCCAGGTCGACCGCGACCTGCGCCTCGCCGCCGGTCTCCACGAGCACCGCGAACTCGTCGCCGCCCCAGCGGGCGAGCGTGTCGTCGGCGCGTACGGCGCCGCGCAGCCTGCGCGCGGCCTGGCCTAGGAGGTAGTCGCCGCTGGCGTGCCCGACCGAGTCGTTGACCGAGGTGAACCCGTCGAGGTCCAGGAAGATGACCGCGACGTTAGCCGCACCCAGGCCCGACGTGCGCCCGGAGAGCACCTCGCGGGTGCGCTCCTCGAAGTAGGCGCGGTTGGGCAGCCCGGTCACGCCGTCGTGGAAGGTCAGGTGGGCGACCTGGTTGCGCAGCGCCTCCTGGTCACTGACGTCTCTGGTCGTCACCAGCATCAGGTCCTCGCCGCCGACCTGGCGGGTGGCGACCGACTCGGTGGGCCGCCAGGTGCCGTCGGCCGCGCGCACCCGGCAGGCGATCAGGCAGGCACCCGGCGCGGTGTTGTCCTCGTCGAGGTGCATGGCGCGCAGCGCGACCTGGATGCCGGGGACGTCCTCCGGGTGGATGTAGTCGAAGATCGACCCGCCGACCAGCTCGTCGGGGCGGTAGCCGTACGTGACCTCGACCCCTGGGCCGATCTCGCGCACCACGCCCTCGTAGTCGGAGGTGAACACCACGTCGCCGGTGCTCTCGGCCAGCTCCCTGAGCTGCCGTTCGCCGAGCCTGACCAGGCCGCGCAGGCGCATGTTGGCCGCCGAGACCACGAACAGGCGCACCAGCAGGAGCAGCACCACGGAGACCGCGACCACCACGACACCGGTCACGGGCCGTTCGGGGCGCTCGCCGGCCAGGTGGGCGAGCCACGTGCAGGCGGCCACGGCGACCAGCGCCAGCGGCACGAGCGCGACGACGTTTCCGACGGCGGACCTGTCCAACTCGCGCGCGGGCGGGCCCCAGGGCACGGCGGCGAGCAGCAGGAACGCGACGGGCGCCAGCATGACGCTCCAGACCTGCGGGTCGCCGCCGTCGAGCCTGGCCACCCCGGCCGCCAGGCCCGCCACGGTCATGGTGGCGAGCACGCCGAAGCCGGCCAGGGCCAGCAGCCAGGAGGAGGCCCGGCTGGTGAGCACCGACGGGACCACCGCGCACGTCACCAGCAGCGCGATCATCGGCGGCAACATCACCAGGGTGAACGCCGCGGGATCGGCCGCGTCATCGTAGACGTGGCGCAGTGCCACGACCCAGCCGATCAGGAATAGCGAGGCGGCGCACAGGTAGGAGTCGGTGACATGCCGCAGAACGATCCTGGCCGGGAACTTGCGGTCGGCGGCGATCAGCGCCCCACCGGCCGTGACCACAGTGCCGAGCAGCACGAACAGGTCAGCGAAACTGACCAGGAAGCTCTCCGCGAACGGGCGCAGCGCCACCCCGGCGGCCCAGATGACGGCTCCGCCGCCCATCCAGCGGGCGCCCAGCGCCATGGTCCGGTCCGCTGCCGACTTCACCGAGGCGACCAGCAGGGAGCAGGCGGCGATCAGCGCCGCCAGCCCGCCGGCGATCGCGCCGGTGAGCAAGGCCTGACCGCCTACGCTGAGCGCAGCGGCGAACGCCACCGCGCCAGCCGCCGCCGCGGCGGTCAGCGGCACCCGTGGATCACGCCAGCGGATCACAGTCGTTGCCCATCCCGTCTCGAACTCTGCACCTGCGATCGCCGAAGCCCGGTCGATCACTTCGCCAGTGTGTGCGGTCGTGGGTGCGCGGGTGGTGACAACGCCGATGTCGTCACCGATCTGATAACCACACAGACCAATTTCCGCCAAGAGCTCCTTGACAGCGAGTCAGGAACTCCCTGCAAACGCCACGGTACGCACCGAAGGTCACGGACCAGCCACGGTCCGGGATCCTCTCAGTACGCGTCCGTTATGACGTTGACCAGCGGCTCGTCTGCGAGGTAACGCAGAAGCTGGGCACGGATCAGCCGCAGCACGCGCCGCCCCGACGCCGGAGTGCTGCCCGCGATGTGCGGGGTGATCAGTACGCCCGGAGCGCTCCAAAGGGGGTGGCCCTCGGGCAGCGGCTCGGGCGCGGTCACATCCAGCGCGGCGCGTAGCCTACCGGTTTTGAGCTCCGCGATCAGTGCGTCCGTGTCGACGACCCCGCCCCTGGCGGCGTTCACGAGCACGGCGCCGTCCTTCATCCGGGCGAGAAACGCCGTGTCCACCATGCCCGCGGTGTCGGCCGTGGCGGGCACGAGCAGCACCACGACGTCCGCCTCCGGCAGCAGCGCGGGCAGCTTCTCCATGGCGTGCACTCCGTCGCGGGCGCTCCTGGCCACGCGTACGACCTCCACCTCGAACCCGTCGAGCCGCCTCTCGAGCGCGGCGCCGATGGAGCCGTAGCCGACGATGAGCACGGTGGAGTCGGCCAGCACGTCGGTGTGGTGGTAGGTCCACTCTCCCCTGCGCTGCGCGTCCACGAACCCGGGGAACTCCCGCAGCACCGCCACCATCGCCCCGACCGCCCACTCGGCGGTCCCCGCGTCGTGCACGCCGCGCGCGTTGCACAGCACCACGCCCTCGGGTATGTGCGGCCGGTACGGCTCCACGCCGGCGCTGACGGTCTGCACCAGCCGCAACGAGCTCATCCTGGCCAGCGTCCCCGGCACGTCGGACACGGTGACGAGCGGAGGGATCCAGACCTCGACCTCTTCGATCCCTTCCGGCATCGGGGACGTGCCATCGTAAACGGCGCATTCAACCCCAGGGAGGTCGGAGAGAACATCTGCCACCGAATCGGACGGAACCCAGGTCTTCATGCCGAGAACCTTACGGCTCGGCGGGAAGTATGAACCACATGAGGAAACTCTGGACGATCATGCTCATGGCCGCGTTGACGGCCTGTTCCAGCGGCCTGGCGAACGACGGGAATGTGCCGGCCTCGGCTCTGGGCGGCCCCGGACAGCCGAAGGACGTGGTGACAGGGCTGGCCGTGCCGTGGGCGATCGCGTTCCTCCCTGGAGGCGACGCGCTGGTCACCGAGCGGGATTCGGCGCGGCTGCTGCGGGTTCGCCCGGACGGGAAGGTGACGTCGCTGGGGACGATCTCCGGCGTGCGGCCCGAGGGCGAGGGCGGGCTGATGGGGGTGGCCGTCAAGGGCGACCAGGTTTTCCTCTACTACAGCGCGGAACAGGACAACCGGGTCGTCCGCTACAAACTCTCCGGCGACCGCCTCAGCGATGAGAAAGTCCTCGTGCAGGGCATCCCCAAGGGCGGGATCCACAACGGTGGGCGGCTGGCGTTCGGGCCTGACGGCTATCTGTACGCCTCCACGGGGGAGACCGGGGAGGGCGGGCTCGCCCAGCGGCGTGACTCGCTCGCCGGCAAGATCCTGCGCATGACCGTGGACGGGGCCCCCGCCCCCGGCAACCCGTTCGGCACGCTCGTCTACAGCTACGGGCACCGCAACGTCCAGGGGCTGGCCTGGGACCCGTCCGGGCGGCTGTACGCCACGGAGTTCGGCCAGAACACCTACGACGAGGTGAACCTCATCAAGGCCGGGGGCAACTACGGGTGGCCTGAGGTCGAGGGGCACAGCGACGACCCCCGCTTCGTGAACCCCATCGTCACGTGGTCCACCGATCAGGCGTCTCCGTCCGGGATGGCATACGCGAAGGGCTCGTTGTGGGTGGGCGCGCTGCGGGGCGAGCGCCTGTGGCAGGTCCCGCTGAAGCCGGACGGGTCGGCGGGCAAGCCGGTCGCCCACTTCACCGGCCGCTACGGCCGCCTCCGCGCCGTCACGTCCGCCCCTGACGGCACGCTGTGGGTCGGGACCAGCAACAAGGACGGCCGCGGCTCCCCACGTCCGGGCGACGACCGCATCCTCTCGGTCACCCCCTCGTAACCCGCCGGGCCCCGCCCGTCGCGCCGTTCCCCCGGCCGGCATACGGGCCCCGGTCGACGACAAGCGCGCCGCCGCACCGGCACGCGTCCCTTCGGGGTCCCGGGGAACGGGGCCGCCCACACGGCACGGCATCCACCCCGCACCCGGCCGCACCGCGTCACGGAACGCCGCTGCGCCGCCCGCCGCCATGG
>NZ_JBFAMX010000097.1:0-27054 GCF_040659615.1 Nonomuraea sp. NPDC049784 | reverse complement strand
AGCCGGGCCGCCACCGCTCCCCCCTGCCGGCCCGTCGCCCCGGTGACCAGGATGACCTTGTTCCGGTTACGTTCCGCCATGACACCTCGCCTTTCCTCGTGATTGGGTTCGGTGCCAGCCTGGCGGGGCGGCGGGCCTTGCCAACAGTGGCCGTATTGCCCATGATCGCGGGTTTCGTGCCATGATGGCGAGCCGTGGGGTTCCAGCGGGTCGTCGCCTACGCGCCGAGCGGGGTCACCGCCCTGGCGCTGGGCATCGTGAACGGGGTGTTCGGGGGCGGGCCGGATCGCCCCGCCTTCGAGACGGTCGTCTGCGCCGAACAGCCCGGCGACCTGCGTACCGATCTCGGTCTCAGCCTGCGGGTCGATCACGGCGTGGAAGCGCTGGCCGGCGCCGACCTGGTCCTGGTGCTGCCCGGCGACGGGTTTCGCGCCGAACCCGGCGCGGCGGTCCTGGACGCGCTGCGCGACGCCCGCGCGGCGGGCGTCGTCGTCGCCGCGCACTGCACCGGTGTGTTCCTGCTCGCCGCCGCCGGGCTGCTGGACGGCCTGGAAGCGACGACGCACTGGCAGTTCGCCGACGAGCTCGCCGCCCGCTATCCGGCGGTACGGGTCAGGCCGGACGCCCTCTACATCGACCACGGGGGCGTGGCCACCGGAGCGGGCGCCGCCGCCGGGCTCGACCTGTGCCTGCACCTGCTCCGGCGCGAGTACGGCGCCGCGCTCGCCAACCGGATCGCCCGCGGCCTGGTCACCCCACCACACCGGGACGGCGGCCAGGCCCAGTACATCAGCGCGCCGGTGCCCGGTGACGGCGACGACCGACGGCTCGCCGAGGTCATCACCTGGGCCCGCGACAACCTGCACCGCCGCATCCCCGTCGCCGAACTGGCCACGCGGGCGCTGATGAGCCGCCGCACCTTCGCCCGCGCCTTCAAGGCCGCCACCGGCGCCAGCCCGCACGCCTGGCTGCTGGCCCAGCGCCTCGACCGCGCCGAGCAGCTCCTCGAGACGACCGACCTGCCGATCGAGGAGATCGCGCACCGCGTCGGCTACGGCACCGCGACCGTCTTCCGCGAGCAGTTCATCCTGCGCCGCGGCGTCGCGCCCCGCGACTACCGCCGGGCTTTCCGCCAGTACCCGCATCCGGTCGGGCGAGATGCCGCACTCACGACGGAACGCCGTGGCATGTGACTCACATCACTCATCTGTCTTTCGACGACGGCGACGGATTTTCCGGCGGCGGCCGGTCTTGATACCGACCGAACCGACCACCCTACGGAGGGTCCGATGTCGAATCCCTTCCAGACCGCCGTCGTCACCGGTGCCGGCCGGGGCTTCGGGCGCGCGATCGCCGCCGCGCTCGTCGCCGCCGGCACCGGCGTCGTCGGCATCGCGCGCGACGAGGAAGAGCTGCGTGCCGTACGTGACGACCTCGGCGCCGCCTTCACGCCCCTCGCCGCCGACGCCACCGACGAGACGCTCGCGCAGGACGTGATCCGCGAGCACCGTCCCAGCCTGCTCGTCCTCAACGCCGGGGTCGCGCCGCACCTGGCGCCCCTGCACGAGCAGACGTGGGAGACCTTCAGCCGCACCTGGCACGCCGACACCCGGCACGTCTTCGCCTGGGTACGGGCGGGGCTGCGCGAACCGCTGGCGCCCGGCAGCGTGATCGTCGCGATGTCCAGCGGCGCCGTCCTGGCCGGGTCCCCGCTCAGCGGCGGATACGCCGGCGCCAAGGCCGCCATCCGCTACATCAGCCGGTACGCGGCCGAGGAGTCGAAGCGCACCGCGCTGGGCATCCGGCTGGTCACGCTGTTCCCGCAGCTGACCCCGGCCACCGGTCTCGGCTCGGCCGCGGTCGCCGAGTACGCCGCGCGTCAGGGCCTCGACCGGGACGCCTTCGTCGAGGGGCTGCAGCCGATCCTCACCCCCGACCAGGTCGCCAAGGCGGTCGTGGACGTCGCCCATGACCCCGCCGGCGCTCCCGAGTACGTGATCACCGGCGCCGGGCTGCGCCCGATCGACTGAGCCTGGTGGCGACGTTCGAGGCTCACCCCCGCGCTCGCCATCTGAACGGCGCGGAGGCCTGACGCAGGCCCGCGCGCACCGAACACACACGAGGAACGAGAGATCACTCATCATGACGATAGTCACTGACAAGACAGTTCTGGTCACCGGCGGCAACCGCGGCATCGGGCGGGCCCTGGTGGAGGAGGCCCTGAACCGGGGCGCCAAGCGGGTCTACGCCGGCACGCGCCGGCCCCTGACCCACCCCGACAAGCGCGTCACCCCGCTGACGCTGGAGGTGACCGACGCGGCCCAGATCCAGCAGGCCGTCCACGACGTCGGATCCCTGGACGTGCTCGTCAACAACGCCGGGCTGGCGCTCTACGACGACCTGAGCGACCCTGCCGTGGTCGAACGGCACCTCGCCGTCAACCTCTTCGGCCCCTACCGGATGATCCAGGCATTCCTGCCGTTGCTGACGCGTTCCGGGGGTGCGGTCGTCAACAACCTGTCGATCAACGCCTTCGCTCCCCTGCCGCTCATCCCGGCCTACTCGATCTCCAAGGCGGCCGCGTTCTCGCTGACCCAGTCCCTGCGCGCCCTCCTGGCTTCACGAGGCGTGCGGGTGCACGCCGTCATGACCGGCCCCGTGGACACCGACATGACCGAAGGCCTGGACATCCCGAAGGCCGCGCCGGAGTCCGTCGCGCGCGCCATCTTCGACGGGCTGGAGAAGGACGAGGACGAGATCTTCCCCGACGCCATGGCGGAGGGCATGGCCGACAGCTGGCACAACGGCGCGGCCAAGGCGCTCGAACGCCAGTACGCGGCCGTCGCCGCACAGGTCCAGCAGGCCAGGCCGTGAGCAGCGATTCACGACACATCAGGAAGCATGAACATGTCACTTGAGAACAAGAACGCGGTCATCTACGGCGCGGCCGGCGCCGCCGGCAGTGCGGTGGCGCGCGCGTTCGCCCGCGACGGCGCACGCCTCTTCCTGACCGGACGAGACCTCGGCGCCCTCGACGCGCTCGCCAAGGACATCTCGGCCGCGGGCGGAACGCCCGAGACGGCCCGGGTGGACGCGCTCGACGAGGAGGCCGTGGAGCGCCACCTCGATTCCGTCGTGCAGAAGGCGGGCACGATCGACGTCTCGTTCAACGCCATCGGGATTCCGCAGCAGGGCATGCAGGGCATCCCGCTCACCGAACTCCCGCTGGAGAGCTTCACCCGGCCGATCAGCACCTATCCGCAGGCGCATTTCCTGACCGCCAGAGCGGCCGCGCGCCGCATGATCGAGCAGCGGTCCGGGGTGATCCTCATGCACACGCCGGATCCGGCCCGCCTGGGCATCCCGCTGCTCGGCGGCATGACTCCGGCCTGGGCGGCGCTCGAGGGGCTCAACCGCGCGTTCTCGGCGGAGTGGGCGCAGCACGGCGTCCGCACCGTCTGCCTGCGTACGACGGGCATGCCGGAGACGGAGACGATCGAGGTCGTCTTCGGCCTGCACGCCGAGGCGCATGGCACCACGCAGGAGCAGTTCAGGGCCTTCATGGCCGGCATGACCCACAAGAAGGGCCTGACCACGCTGGCGCAGTTCGCCGATGTCGCCGCTTTCGTGGCCTCCGACCAGGCGGCCGCGATGACGGGGACCGTCGTCAACCTCACCGGCGGAGCCATCGTCGACTAGGACCACCACCTCGGGAGGTCAGTGCTCGGCACCGGTGATCCTCTCGGACAGGCCGAAGTAGGCGGCCAGTGCGGGTTGTCCGTTCGCGTGCACCGGCACCATGCGCCAGTCCGTGCCCCGGAGCGTGAAGCTGCGTGCCGTGAACCGGATGTACGGCTCGCGGCCGACGTACCCGCCAGGTCGGCGTTCTGGAAGGCGACGACATAGCGTTCGACCTGGGCGCGGTGGCCTGGGTCGGCGGGCTCGTCGATCTGGTCCTCGTCCAGCCAGGGCCTCGCCGAGGCAGGCCCTGGCCCGTTGCAGGGCACTGTTCACCCGCGGCGGCGACGAAGGCCGGCCGCAACGAACCCCGCGAGAGCAGGACGCCCGCCGGGTCCGAGCATCGCGTCGGGGATCGGCTGGAGCCGCGCGGCTCGGGTCGTACCGGTCGCACGCCCGCCCGGCGCGCAGCAAGGTCTCCTGCAGCAGGTCCTCGGCGTCGTGCATCCGGTAGCAGTGCGCCAGCAGCTCCCCCGGAACGGATCGATCTGCACCCTGAAGTCCTCGCTGGTCGATGTCGCCAACCCTGTCCATACATACCGGCGGGTGTCCCGACAGTCATCGCCGCGCATGCGATGAGCCGCGCCGTGCCGACGACCACAGCCGCTCCCAGGACATCTCCACGGGGCCCATGTCACGCACCGACCAGAGCGGACCAGTGTTCTCAGGCAACCCAGTGTGGCTGCTGGTGCTGGTTGGCGAATGGCAGCGGGAGGCCGTCGGCGAGCGCGGTGGCCATGCGGTGCACAGCCTCGCGCAGCGTGTCGGGGGGCGCTGTGTAGGGGAGGCGGAGACGCTGTTCGAAGAGGCCCGGGTCGGTGGCGAAATAGGCGCCGCCCTCGATCCGTACGCCGTAGTGCAGTGCGCGCTCGGCCAGCGCCGAGGCGATGGGCTCGCCCAGGTCGACCCACAGCGACAGGCCGCCGGGCGGCAGCTCCCAGGTCCACTGCGGGATGTGCTCGGCCAGGGCGGCGGTCAGGGCCGTACGCTGTTCACGCATGTGCTCCAGGCGGAGCGGCACCAGTTCCGCCTCCCTGACCAGCAGGTCGAGAGCCAGGAGTTGGTCCAGGACCGAGCCGCCCAGGTCAGTGGCGATCCGCTGGTTGGCGAGTTCGTTCACCAGACGCGAAGGGGCGCGCAGCCAGCCGATCCGCAGGCCGCCCCAGTAGGTCTTGCTCATTGAGCCGATGGTGATGATCTGTCCGGACCCGCCGGGCACGGCGTGGGAGGCGAAGGGTGGCGGGGCGGGAACGTCGAGGGCGAGGTCGGCCAGGGTCTCGTCGATGACCAGCCAGCTACCGGCGCGCTGAGCGGCGCGCAGGATGCGGACACGTTCCTGGTCAGGCATTAGCAGACCGGTCGGATTGTGGAAGTCAGGGATCAGGTAGGCCAGTTGGGGCACCACTTCGCGCAGGGTGGATTCGATGATCTCGATCTCCCAGCCGGTGTGGGTCACCGGGACTGACACGGTGCGAAGCCGGGCTCGGCGCATGGCTTCCAGAGCGTTCGGATAGGACGGGTTCTCGACCATGACGCGGTCACCGGGCGTGGACAGAAGCCCGATGACCAGCGTGAGCGCGTGCTGAGCGCCGGAGGTCACCAGGATCTGCTCAGGCAGGGTGGCCAGTCCCCGCCGGGTGAAGCGCTCGGCGATGGCGGCTCGCAGTTCCGGCAGGCCGAAGGGGTAGTAGCCGGGAGTGTACGTGTGCTCGGCCAGCCGAGGGGCCGCTTTGTGCAGAGCCTCGACAAGAATCTGGCCCGGCAGTCCGGGGGCGGCCCTGGCCAGGTCGATGGCGGTGTCGCGGGACTCCAGCACCCGTGCGACGCCGGTGGGGACAGAGCCCTCAGGCAGCGCCGTCCAGGTGCCTGAGCCCTGGCGGCTGCGGGCGTAACCGCTCTGGCGCAGCACATCGTAGGTGGCGGTGATGGTGGGCCTGCTGGTGTTCAGGGCGGCGGCCAGTTCCCTCTCGGCGGGGAGCCTGGTGTGCAGGGCGATCCGTCCGTCGAGGATCAACGTGCTGATCGCCTGGGCCAGGTGGCGGTAGGCGGGTCTGGCTCCCGCCGAGTCGGGCAGCATCGCGGCGAGCTGCCGGCTTCCCAGCGTCCGTCCGGGACGGTCGATCCTGTCCATTGGCCGAAACGGAGTCGAACTCGCCATACCACTCTCCGGAGATTGGACATGTTGCTGCAACCAATCACTGTACAAAATCGCCCCAAGCGGCATTGAGTCACGAGCACCCCTGAAGGAATTGGTATGGAACAGAAGCCGGATTGCGGCGAACCGCGGCACGACCATGACGAACCCGCCGAATCCACACGACCACCCCTCACCTACGTCCCCCTCGGCAGGCATCCGCTGAGACGCCTTCCCCAGTTGTTCATCGGCCTCGCCCTGTACGGATTCAGCCTCTCCGCGATGGTCCGGGCCTCACTGGGCGTCAACCCCTGGAGCGTCCTGTACGAAGGGCTGGCCCAGCGCACACCTCTGAGTTTCGGCACGATCAGCGCCGTCCTGGGGGTTCTCGTGCTGTTGCTGTGGATTCCCCTGAAGCAGAGGCCAACGTTCGGCACCGTCGCCAACATCGTCGTCCTGGCGTATTCATCGGATCTCGGCCTCTCACTCATCCCCGAGCACCTTGGCCTGCCGGCCCGGGTCGGCATGCTGGTCGGCGGTGTCCTGCTCAATGGGTTTTCCGTCGCCGTCTACGTCGGCGCGCGTTTGGGACCCGGCCCTCGGGACGGGCTGATGACCGGGGCGGCCGCCACGACCGGGCGCTCCATCCGGCTCGTTCGCACTTTGATCGAGATCACTGTGCTCGCCGCAGGCTGGCTGCTGGGGGGAAGTGTGGGCGTCGGCACTGTGCTGTACGCGCTCATGGTCGGCCCGACCGCCCAGTTCTTCATGCCCTGGTTCGCCTACCGCGGTCACGAGCTCCAACGTGAACGCCGATAGGAGCGGCGCGTTCGTCGTCAGGGCTAGGGTCCTCGCCTCCCTGTGACCACGCAGCCGATGGCGCACCTCCCGTGATCAACTGAAAGTGGCGTCCTCATGGACACCGGCCGACGCCACGCGTTTCACTCCCGCAGACGCAACGACGCTGCTGATCGGGTGCCGACCGCTCCGAACTCGGTCGGCACCCTCCGCAGATTCATCATCACCACGACGACCGGTAAACGCATAGCCCGACGGGCACCAGCGGCGGCCTCAGAGATCACCACCGTCCTGTGCAAGGGCAAGGCGATCGTCACGATCGATGCCGGCGACGCCGAGTGATCCTGGAACCGCCACTGTCGCACCGTCAGCCGGAGGCAGCATCGTGGCCGAGGTGCCCGCCGTCGCCGTCCGTCGAGGCAGACAGGGGCCAGCCGTCCGCTGGCGGGGCGTCGATCTGGGAGTGCGTCAACGTCCATCCGCGAAAGCGGCGGGCGGCGGCTGACAGGGGCCGGTCGAGATGCCACGACACACCAATGGTCCGGTAGGCGTCCTCGTCCCTCAACGGGACGAGCGTGACACCTTCGACCACCGGTGCTGTGGGTCCACCTGGAACGATGGCGACGCCGAGTTTGGACCGCACGAGGGCCCTGATGGTCGCGATCTCCGCGCTCTCGAGGACGACGTCCATATGAACCCCTCGAGCCGCGAAGAGGGCGTCGGTGGTCTGTCGAAGCCCGAACTCTTCCGGCATGGCGATAAAACGTTCGTGGAGGACTTCCACTATCTCGACATGGGGCCGATCGGCGAGCGGATGACCTGACCATGTCGCGAGGGCCAGCGGCTCATCGCGAAGCCGGACCCAACTCAGGAGCGGGTCGCGAGGCCTTGGACTCGTCAGGATGAGATCTGCTCTCCCGTCGGCGAGACGAGCGGCTACTTCGTCCGCCGAGTCCTGGTAGAGCAGGAATTTCGTCCGGGTGTCGATGCCGGCGTACTCACTCAGGAGATCCGGCACGAGCCAGGTGCCGAACGAGTGAAGGAACGCAAGCGTCACGGTGCCGGTGCGCGGTCCAAGCATGGTGGCGATGTCGTCCTCGGCCTGAGCCAGCTCACGCAGCGCGGCCTCGACGCGGGCCTTCAGCGCCTGGCCGTACCGATTGAGCCGAAGACGGCGGTTGGGCCGGTCGAAGAGCTCCACGCCGTAGGCCTGTTCGAGTCGTCTGATGGTCCGCGACAGCGCCGGTTGCGAGAGGTTGAGCGTCGCCGCGGCACGCGAGACGTTCTGCATTTCCGCGACCACGAGAAACCAGCGCAATTCGTCGAGACCTACGTGACTCAATTCCGTTCTCGGCATTTCATTTCATAAGGATTCGTGTCGCGATGATCTGTCGAGGAGGGAAGATCCACCATTCGTCGTGAACCGCCTCGCACCGCACCACCCAGCACGTCGGACAAACAGATGCTAATGGCCCTCGGCCGGAAGTGGCAACGACCAGGAAAAGCATGATCGAGCCGGGTTTGCGGTGTACGCTACCGGTCCTCGCCTCACCCGCTGAGCGGAGACCAGTACCGGCGGCCCTGCCCGGTCATGACGCGTCCGAACGCGGAGCCGCTGAAGTGGCAGGCTCCGACAGTCGTGCCGGTTTCCTCCAGCCTCGCCAGCACGTCTTCGCGCCACTGGCGAGCACGAACCGGATCGACGTCGAACATGAAGGTCAGGTCGGGCTCCTCGAACTGGGCCGCAGTGTGAATGGTGTCGCCGAGGACAATGGCACGCTCAGTGCCTGAGGAGACCACGACACACTGGTGACCAGGGGTGTGTCCCGGTGCTTGGACGATCTCAACGCCCGGCGCGATGGTCTCTCCGTCCACGGACTCCTCGAACCGTGAAGCGAAGGGCAACTGCTGGGCCGGGGCGAACGGCTCCTCCGCGTGAGCGCGCCAGTGGTCCACCTCACCCGGTCCGGCGAGATGGCGAGCGTTCCCGAAGGTCAGCGCATCGCCTGTAACGGTCCAACCAGTGTGGTCGGCATGCATATGCGTGTACACGACGACGTCGATGTCGGCGGGGGCGGAGCCGGCCTCGCCGAGGCTCTTGAGCAGTCTCCCGCTCCGCGCGGTCACAAAGTCCGGCACCTCGAGTTCGGTGTCGCCGAGGCCGAGGTCGACAAGGACCTTCTTGTCGCCGGACTCGATGAGAAAACCGCCGACGCTGCACACCCAGCGGCCGTTGTCGGTCTGTGCGGCTTGGCGTACCCAGCACTCCTCTGAGGAGCCGGGGAAGACCCCGTAGGAGAAGTGCGCGACACCGTCCGGCAGATAGGTGATTCGCACATCTCCCACGGCAATGGAATTGTGAGGAGCGGGTGTGGCGGGCATGCGACTGCCTCCAGAGAATTGATGTGGGGTCCCATCGGCGGGAAACGGGTCTCGCGCGTTATGCCGATGAGCGCTTTCATTATTGACTGTGACGAGCGCCGTTAGAAGTGCGTGTTGACGCCCAGGTCATGCGCGGGACGCATGACAGCCGTTCCGGGCCCCGGCACGGTCGTGACGGGCCGGCGACGAGCATCACGCGTTCTGACCACTGGCGCGGCCGATGATCCGTCGGGCGCGTTCGATGACCGGTCGGTCGAGCATGTGCCCGTCCTTGCCGACCGCTCCGTTCGGGGTCTCACGAGCGGCGTCCAGGACGCCGCGAGCCCACTCCACTTCGCGGTCCGTCGGCCGGAATGCCTCGGCAGCCGGGGCCACCTGGGCCGGATGGATGAGGAGCTTTCCCCCGAATCCCAGCGCCCGCGCCCGACGAGCGTCCGACGCTGCTGCCGGCGGAGCCAGGTTTGTGGTCACCGAGTCGACCGGCGCCGGCTTGCCTGCCGCACGCGAGGCGATGACGAGCGTGCTCCGAGCCAAGAGGAGCGCGTCGTCGGCGTCGTCCGCGTCGATGTCGAGAGCGAAATCGAGCGCTCCGAAGGCGAGCCGGGCGACAGGCTCACAGTCCACGATCGCTGCCGCGCTCAGGACCCCTCGTGCCGACTCGATGAGCGCCATGAGCTCCGTGCCCGGAGCGACTCGACCGGCCAGCGCCACCAGGTCTGACGCTCGCTCCGACTTCGGGACCACGATGCCCCGCAGCGCCGCCAAGCTCCCCAGGACGGAGATGTCCTCGTCGTACCAGGGTGTTCCCGGCGCGTTCACGCGAACCCATGACTCACCCCCGGCTGCGAGCCAGTGCAGCGCCGCGCGCCGCGCCCGAGCTTTCGCCTTTGGTGCGACGGCGTCCTCGAGGTCGATGATGACCTGGTCGGCACCTGACGCGACGGCCTTGGCGAAGCGTTCCGGCCGGTCGCCCGGCACGAACAGCCACGTCGAGGACAGGGCCGCGCTCCTCGGAACGCTCACGAAACTCGGCCGATCACTCGGACAAGTCCCGTGAGCGGCGCGTCTATGCTTCATACGGTGTCCGACGGATGAGCCGGCCCGTCGCCGTGGTGCGCCCCCGCCGATCCCGTACGCGGGTGACCACGACGCCATCCTGCTCGGCCGCGTCGATGACCAAGCCCTGACCGAGCGTCAGCGGAGAGACCAGCCGGTACTCGAAACGCGTTCCGGTCGAGACGGTCGAGCTGCCTGCATGGCGGCGCGCTTCCTCGCTCATCAGCAGGGCCTGCAACGGGCCGTGGACGACAAGGCCGGGGTAGTCCTCTTCGTCGCGGCAGTAGTCCACGTCGTAGTGGATCCGGTGCGTGTTGTAGGTCAGCGCCGAGAATCGGAACAGGTAAGCCTGGTCGACGGCGACCTCCGTTCCAGTCACCTCGGTCCCGGTGGCCTCGTCGCGAACGGGATCGGCCTCCATCGGGCTCACGGTGGCCAGCCGGGTCGCCTCTCGGTAGATGATGTCGATCTCGTCGGTGACGGCGACCTCTCCCCGCTGCCGGATCGTGCGGCGAGTCGTGACGATGGTCATCCAGCCGGACCGTCCGTTCCGTTCGCGTGTGTCGACGACCTCTAGTGTCGAGTCGGCCTCCTCCCCCAGCACCAGCGGGCGGTGCGACTCGACCCGCCCGCCGGCGTACATTCGCCGAAGCCCTTCTCGAGGTGGGCGCGGAACTCCGTGCTTGTCATGGCCCTCGGGGCCGAGGTCCGACTGGGACGGCCGTTCCAGGAAGTACATCCAGTGCCACAGGGCCGGAAGCTTCCACCCGTAACCGATGGAGTCGGTCGGCAGGTCGAGCAGCGCGGCCAGCCCGATGGCCGGCCCAGGTAGGAGGAGTTCGTCCATTTTCATCCCATCACAAACGGGTCGCGGGTCCGTCCACTGAGCTGAACCCAGACCGCCCGGTTCTCGAGGTATTCGTCCACCGCGCCGATGCCGTTCTCACGGCCGATGCCGCTGTCGCCGAATCCGCCGAACGGCACGCTGGGGGCGACTACGCGATAGTCGTTGATCCAGACGTTCCCGGCCCGGATCTGACCTGCGACCCGGTGTGCGCGGTGGACGTCCTTGGTCCAGACCCCGCCCGCGAGCCCGAATGGTGTGTCGTTAGCGAAACGAACGGCCTCTGATTCTTCGGTGAACGTGTAGACGCTCAACACAGGCCCGAAGATCTCCTCGCGTGCCACGGTCGAGCTGGGGTCGACCCCTGTGAGGACGGTGGGACGGACGAAGTAGCCGCCGAGCTCGTCGTCAGGGCCTCCGCCGCACGCGACGTGGGCACCCTCCTCGACGGCAGTGCGCAGGTAGCCGAGCACCTTGTCGTACTGCGGCTTGTTGGCGATGGGCCCCATCTCGGTCTCCGGGTCCTGCGGGTCACCGAGACGCAGAGTGGACGCCCTTTCGCTGATGAGCCGGACGAGTTCGTCATGGACCGACTCGTGCACGATCAGCCGGGACCCGGCCATGCACGTCTGGCCCGTGGCCGCGAAGACTCCGGAGATGACACCATTGGCAACGGCTCGCAGGTCGGCGTCCTCGAACACGATGTGCGGGGATTTGCCCCCGAGCTCGAGCGTGACCCGGCTCAGGTTCTTGGCGGCGGCGCTCGCGACGGAGCGGCCCGTGGAGGTGGCACCCGTGAATGCGACAGCGTCGACGCCGGGATGACCTGCCAGGGCGGCGCCGACCTCGCCCCGGAGGCTGGTGACGACATTGAGGACGCCGTCGGGGAACCCGGCCTCGCCGAGGAGGGACGCGAAGACCACCGTGGAGACCGGTGAGTGCTCGGACGGCTTGACGACCATCGTGCATCCGGCCGCCAGTGCCGGGGCGAGTTTCCACGTCAGCAGGAGCAGCGGCGAATTCCACGGAGTAATGGCGGCCACGACGCCGACCGGCACCCGTGTCGTGTAGACGAGGTAGTCCGAATTGGGGGTCGGAATCGAGCGGCCTTCCAGCTTGTCGGCCAGCCCCGCGTAATAGTGGTACCAACCACTCATCGCCCTCATCTGGCCGACCATCTCGCGAAACAGCTTGCCGGAGTCGTTGACCTCTAGTCTCGCCAGCCGCTCGGCATTCGCCGCGACAAGATCACCGAGGCGTCGCATCAGGACGGACCGCTCGAAACCGGTCAGCGCCCCCCACTCACCTTCGAACGCCGCCCGAGCGGCCGTCACCGCCGCATCGACATCCTCGGGACCACCGTCCGCCGCCTTCGCCCACACCCGGCCGGTGTACGGGTTCACCGTGTCAAAGGTGTTCCCGGACAGCGCGTCAGTGGACTTCCCCCCGATGAGCATTTGGAAGAGCTCCACCTCGTGCTCACGGATCTCGGGGCTGCTGACCTGCTCTCGTGTCATACCTGCACGCCTTCCTCTGCGTCATCGTCATCTCTCGGGTCGAACCGTTCGGGCGAGGGCCCCTCGAGCGCATCGAGCCACGCACGCACGTCGTCGGTGTGTTCGCCGAGCGCTGGAACCGGCCCTGACGGGTTTGGCCAATCGGCGGTCACGGCCGGCTTCAGCACCTCGACGGGCCCGGCCGACGTCTGTGCGGTGCGCCACCGCTCCCGCGCCGCGAGCTGTGGGTGAGTCACGAACTCGTCTAGCGATCGTTGCTGCGCGTATGCAATGCCGGCGCGCTCGAGCCGACCGACCGCCTCGGACAGGTCCAGCTCGCCGAAGACGCCCCCGACAATTCGGTCCAGCGCACTGCGGTGCTCGACGCGGTGCGCGTTGCTACCGAACCGTGGGTCGTTGACCAGGTCGGGTCGCCGAAGGACCTCGCTGCAGAAGACGGCCCACTCACGCTCGTTCTGCAGACCGAACGTGACGGCTTGCCCGCCGCCTGTCCTCACCGGACCGTAAGGCGCGATCGTGGCGTGGCTCGCGCCGGCTCGAGCCGGCTGCGTTCCGCCGTACCGGTTGTACAGGTAGGCGTAGCCCATCCATTCGCCCAGCGCTTCGAGCATGGATACTTCGAGAGCTGCGCCGCGCCCCGTCCGATGACGCTGATGCAGGGCACTCAGGATCCCGGAGTAGGCGTACATGCCCGCCGCAATGTCACCGATCGAGATGCCGACCTTCGACGGCGTACCAGGAGTACCGGTGATGGCGACGAGTCCTGTTTCGGACTGAATCAAGAGGTCGTACGCCTTCCGCTCCTCGTAGGGGCCGCCACTTCCATAACCGGAGATGTCACACGCGACGAGGCGTGGATTTCGGGCCGTCAGCTGACGGGCGGACACACCGAGCGCGCGAGCAGCTCGTGGAGACAGATTCTGGATAAAAACGTCAGCGTGTTCCAGGAGCCGATCGAGCAGCTTTCGTCCGTCTGCGGCTTTGAGATCCGCCACGACGCTCTCCTTACCGGCATTGAGCCACACGAAGTGGCTGGACAGGCCGTTGACCGTCGTGTCGTATCCACGAGCGAAGTCTCCACCGTCAGGCCTTTCGACCTTGATGACACGCGCCCCCAGATCGGCGAGCTGGCGACTGGCGAACGGTGCGGCTACAGCTTGTTCGAGTGCCACGACAATGAGACCGTCGAGTGGTCCACAGGTGGTCGTCATATCCAAAGTCTCGATGCGCTCGTGGCACGAATGCCAATGCCGATAACGGACACTGCGATGCCGGGAACGCATACCTGCGGGGCGTCTATCTCGGCAGGCAGGTCCAGCGGACTGATCGCCGCGAAGACCTCAGCGTGGCCGTCGCCTTGTCCACCCTGGGGCGGAGTAGTGCTGTTCGTCTGGCAGCTCAGGCGTTCCCCACCCCCAGGGTGCCGAGTGAGCCGGACACAACGTCAACGTCCTGCTGCCCGTCTACGCCCAGTGAATCCACGTCCAGCAAGGTGAGGCCTTGCGGGTCATGGAGACCCGGAGGTGACCCGCGGCCTCCGGGGAGGAGCCCGGCAATGCGGGTCTCGCGGGGAGCTGCTGCCCTGCGGGATGGCCAGGCTGCGGGGCGCGGCGGGGCGGATGTGCCTACGACCGCGTTCTGGTGGCCATCGTCACTTCCGGGTACGGCTTCGACGCGCCGGTCAGCAGGGCCGACGGGCGGTCTGCAAGGTGACGGTCGAAGAACGCCACGGAGTAGGCGTCGACGATGTCGAACCCGCGCCCGCCGCCGATCGGGCCGCACATGCCGAGCTGCGGCGTGAGCGGCGACCACGACGGTGCGTCGGTGAAGTTGAGGTGGAACATCCCCGGGATCTCCAGGTAGTAGCCGTCGCCCGGCAGGCCGTCGTAGACCGCGCGCATGGTGCGCCGGGTGCGTGCGATGTCCTCCTCTGGCCAGCCGCCGGCCCGCTCGCGTTCCAGGCGCATCGTGCCGGCGTCGCGGGTGATGAGCATGGTCGGCTGGCGCAGGCCCTTCCCGACCACGTCCGCGGGGAGGTCCACGTCCATGATGAGGCACGCTTTCAGGCGCGCGTCCTCCAGGCACGCCTTGGCGGCGTTCATCCCGCCCAGGGATATCCCGAAGACCCCGGCGCGGTGCAGATCGAGGCGGCGGGTCAGGAGGCGGTGGGGGTCGTCGGCGTCGAGCCCGGCCAGCCGGTCGAGGGCGAAACTGACATCCTGTGCGAAGTAGGGGATGATGCCGTTCGGCAGGGCCTGTCCGTGGAGAGTCGGCGCCGTCGGCTGCGGGGTGACGCTCTGGGTCACCAGGGGTTGCATCTCTTCTCTCGGCCGCCCCGGTATCAGCCGTCCGCTGGGGAGCCGTACGGCCGCGACGGCGCCTGGCTGGTCGAGCCCCACGACGACGTAGCCGTGCGAGACGAGTTCTTCGATCTGGAACGTGCTGGCCGCGCGGAATCCGTTGAGCCCGGTCAGGTAGACGAGTACGGGGTAGCGGGCCGGCAGGCGTGCGACGGGCGCGCCTTCTACGGCATGCGTGGTCACGTACCGGAAATGGGTCAAAGCGAAGTCCGGGAAGCGGAACAGCTGCGCCATCACGGGGGTGACGGCGTCGGCGTCCGGGATGTACGGGGCGTGTGGGCCCGGGACGTCCTTCTCGGCCGGGTACCAGACCTGGGCCAGGAGTTCACGATGGTCGCCGGGGTCGGCGGTGAACAGCTCCGGCCGACTCGCGTCCACCCAGTGATACGTCGTGGTGCCGATCCCGTACGGTCCGGTCGGCGCGCGGAACCGGAACACCGGCGCCGCCACGGGCAGCGCCACGGAGACGGCGAGCGCGACCGCACCCCCCAAGGTCCCGAGGACGACGACGAACCGGCCCGGACGCACCGCGCGGCCCACCCACCACGTCAAGGGCAACAGCCCGGCCAGCACGTACACCGGGACCAGCGGCCAGCGCGGACCCTCCACGGCCGCCTGGACGACGGCCGCCGCCGGAGCCAGGAGCAGCAGACAGCCCGCCAGGCGCCACCCGCGGAGCCGGGGAACCGCCAACACCGTGGACGCCACCAGCCCGGCGAGCGACAGAACAACTTCAAACGGTCTCATGGAATCGGACTCCCCGTCCTGGCGAGCCGCGCGGCGGCCTGCGACGGACTGGTCAGCGGGTCACGGTCAGCGACAGGGCGGGGTCGGACAGGACGAGCCCGGCCGCCGCCCCGGTGCCAATGAGCGGCATGCCGAGGAGGCCGAGCACGCCCAGGGTCTTGAGCGCGCCGATCGGCCAGACCAGCCATGACTGCGGCACCCCGGCGTTCGCGAGCGGACCCGAGCACCGGCATGGTCGGCGACCCAGTCGGCGAACGTGCAGGAGGGGCGGCCGAGAACGTTCTCCCCCTTGCTGGGGCGCCCCGATGGCGCGAGGTTTGCAGCTCGTACGGGTTGCCGCTGTTCGTCGCCGACAGCCCCGTCCCCCGCTCTCCGACCAGGCGAGCAGGTTGTCAGCGGGCTCGCCGAAGGTGGGCGGAAGACGGCCTGGACAGCGTCGTGTGGGAGACGGTCGTCTCCGCCGTGACGGATCATCCTGGACGACGTTCACTCTGCGGGCCGGGTAGCGGTCTCGGGGGTGCGGCCAACGGCACGCACCCGGGTGCCTCGGTCGACGATCTGCTCCACGATCAGACGACCAATGGCGCCGGTGGCTCTGGCGATGAGGACGGTCATGACCAGCCCCTCCTTAAGGATTGAGCGGATGAGACGCCGATGGCCTCGCGCGCTCGCGGTCCGGCATCGAGGAAAGCGGCCCACGCGCATGGGGGCGCAGCCGTGATCTCACGCCGTCTCGTTTCGTTCGCTCTCCTGAGAGGGTCATCGGGATCGGCGTGTGACGTCGTGCCGGACAATGTGATCGGTGTCTCAGCTCGCCATCGCTCCCGTGTCGCGACTCCAGTGCAGAGGGGCCACGCCGGTCACAGGGCAGCGGCCGACCCCATGGGAAGAGTTCCGCCCGTCGCAGTGGGGCTGGGGCGCTTAGCGTCCGCGGGCGAACGGGCCGTTGCCGCGCCCCTACCTGACCGCGCCGGCTGCAGACGGTCACCTGTATCCGGCCGATGCGGGCGGCCCCCCGCCTCGGGGATCAGTTCGGGATTCGGCAGTGGGAGCGGGGGCGACGGAGGCCTTCACACGCCCCCATCCTCACTACCAATGACGCCGTCATGGACACGACAAATGTCAGGCGGCACGCGGCCCGCGAAGGTCAGACGTTCTTGATCATTCCTCCGTCGATGAGATACTCGTTGCCGGTGATGTTGATGGGCGAGGCCAGGAACGCGATGAGCCGCGCCACCTCCTCCGGTGCGGCGATGCGGCCGGTGGTTACGCCGCTCCCGCTTATCAGCTGCTCCACGAACGCGTCGTGGGAGACGCCCTGCTCCCTCGCGAGGCGGCCGACGAAGCCGTCCGGGTCGGCCCACACCCCGGTGCGGACCGGTCCCGGCGACACGGTGACGGCGCGCACGCCCTGCCCCCCGAACTGCTCGGCGATCACTTTGGTGAGGGCGCTGAGCGCGGCCTTGGATACGTTGTAGTCGGCGGGTCCGGCGGCGAGGGCACGCGCCCCGACCGAGGAGATGTTGATGATCGTGCCCCTGCGCTCGATCAGACTGGGGAGCGCGGCGCGGCTGACCCGCAGCGCGCTGTAGAAGTGCAGGTTGAAGGTGTGCTCCCAGGCGTCGTCCGGCAGCTCGAGCAGATTGAGCAGGGCGCCCTTGGCGAAGTCGTCGGTATCGCCGACCCCCACGTTGTTGACGAGCAGGTCGATGCCACCGAGCTCGACGAGGGCCCTGTCGATGAGCTCGGCCGGCCCCTCGGCCGTGGAGAGGTCGACGGTCACGGGCACGGCCCCGGTCTCCTTCAGCTCCGCCGTGATGGTGCGTGAGCCGGTGACCACGCGCATCCCCTCGGCGAGCAGGGTGCGGACGAGCGCCAGGCCAATCCCCTTGCTGCCGCCGGTGACGACCGCGGTCTTACCTGTCAGTTGCAGATCCACTGGGTGTTCTCCTCTTTCGTGGCCGCAGCGGGAGCTGCGGTGCGAGTGTGTTGCGGGTGCCGTGCCGAGTCGGCGACCGCGGGGCTCATCGCGATGTCTCCGGAACCTCGCGCGTCTGGCTGGCCCACCTTTCCCGTTCGAACCGGATTGCCCCGGTTCGGTGAAACGCGGTCGGTTTCCGCCCTAGGCCTAGCTCGCCGTTGGCAGGGCCGACGTAGCCGCGCTCTGCTCGGCGCGTGGCCGGAGGCCGATCCAGGTGAGCGTGACGCTGACGAGCGTGACGATCACGTTCACGGTCAGGGCCAGGTGGATACCGTTCAGTTGCGACGCTTGGGTGGCGGCGATCGCGCTCAGGATCGGGATGCCGATCGTGATGGCGACGTTCTGGGTCATCGTCGTCAGGCCGGTGGCCAGGCCCTGCTCCTCGTTCGGCAGGCCGGAGGTGCCGGTGACCGTGTAGGCCACGATGGACGTCACGTGCCCGAAGAAGCTGATGAGCAGTGCCGGGATCAGGACGGCCAGCCCCAGGCGGCCGGAGCCGATGAAGATCAGCGGGACCGTGGCGAGGCTCTGCACGGCCAGACCGGCCGGCAGCACCTTGCGGTAGCCGTAGCGGCCGATGAGACGACCGGCGATCGGGCCCGCGAGCACCGCCGCCAGCCCGGGGACACCGAAGATCAGGCCGGTGACGAGCGGGTTGAACTTGAGGATGTTCTGGAGGTACAGCGTCATCATGAAGATCATCGCCGTCTCCATGCTGAACACCACGAGACCGGCGTAGTTGCCCCACTTGACGGTCGGGCGCCCCAGGATGCGGACCGGGGCGAGCGGCGCGGCCGCGCGCAGCTCGATCACCCAGAACGCGGCCAGCAGCGCGATGCCGATGACACCCACGAGGATGCTCTGCTCGATGATCGCGTAGACGACGGCCAGCAGACCGCCGGTCACGGTGATCGCGCCGGGCACGTCCAGTTTGACCCGGTCGGGCAGCTTGCTCTCGGTGATCAGGAACGGCGTGAGCGCGAGGATGACCACTGCCACGGGCGTGTTGATGAAGAACGCCGAGCGCCAGCTCAGCAGGCTGACCAGGGCGCCGCCGACGAGCGCGCCGATGGTGAAGCCACCGGACAGCAGCGCGCCGTTGAGGCCCAGGACGCGGTCACGAGTCGCGCCCTCCTCGAACGTGGTGGTGAGCAGGGACAGCGAGGCCGGGATGGACAAGGCGGTGGACAGCCCCTGGAGCGCGCGGGCGGTCAGCAGCATCTCGGGGTTGGTGGCGAAGCCGCCGAGCAGCGAGGCGGCGGCCAGCAGGACCATCCCCGCGATGAACAACCGGCGGCGGCCGAACAGGTCGGCCAACCGTCCGAAAAGGAGGGTGAAGCCCGCCGCGGGCAAGGCATAGGCGGAGGCGACCCAGGGCAACGCCGTCAGATCCAGCCCGATGCCCTCGCCCACCTCCGGCAGCGCGACGTTCAGGATGGAGAAGTCGACGGACAGCATGAACCCGGCGCCGAGCAGGATCAGCAGGATCAACCGCTGCCGGCTGGTGAAGTGGGGCGGCGAGGTCGTGTCAGTGGTCAAGAGACGGTTCCCTTTCTCAAGAACCCGATGTGGTACAACATCGGTCCGGCCCGGTCGAAGACGCGTCCCCCCCGGGGGGTCGTCGCGGATCTCTCCCCGTCGACCGCCGCGGGTTGCGGCCGCCGTGGCCTTCGCGGAGAGCTGGGCATGCAAGGCGTCGTGCCGGGCCGCCCAAAGTGATCCATCCACATGGACCGTCGGCGAGCCGGCGGCCCGCGCCGGGCCCGGCTTCAGTCGGTTTCATGGCAGGCTCAGGACACCCCGCGGCCCGGGGTGTGCTGTGAGCCCCTTTTCCAGACCTGCCTTCGGGTTCACTCACGAAGGCGGTCGTTCGTGCCCCGGTCCCAGCGGGGGTCGAACACCTACTACTGGCGGGCTAGCCCTGTTCCAGTTCGGCCGCCTCGGCGATGCGCTTGATCGCCGCCAGCCGCCTGTCCCACTCGGCCGCGACCGAAGCCATCCACTGCGCAGTCGCATCCAGAGCGGCGGGCCTCACCGCGTACCGCACCTCCCGTCCCACCCGGCTGCCGGACACCAGTCCGGCGGCGTCCAGGACGGCGAGGTGCTTGACGATCGCCTGCCGCGAGACGGGCAGCCGTTCGGCGAGCGTCGTCGCGGTGGCCTCGCCCTGCGCGGCGAGCAGGTCGAGCAGTTGACGTCGCGTCGGGTCGGCCAGGGCAACAAGGACGCTGCCGACCTCCTCGACGGCGTCGCGACGTTCCTCTGTGGTCATCCGGCCTGTTCGGCGCGGTTCTTGAGCGCGTCGAACACCTGAGACCAGCCGCTGGTGTTGAACCGTACCGCCTCGTCGCGCAACTCCTCGGACGTGCTCAGTGCCGCGAACCCGCTCTCGACGACGCGCAGACGCGTCTTGTCGCCCTCCGAGGTCAACGTGAACTCGACCAGGGTGCTGTTGTCCTCACGCAACTCCTGGCCGGGGAACGCGCTTGCCCAGCGGTACGCCACGTACGTCGGCGGCTCGACCTTCTCCACGCGCACCGAGACCTCACCGAGATTGGGGTTCTGCGCGACCAACGACGCGCCCTCCCTGGCCACGGTACCGGCCACGGTCGCCTCGTCGGCCACCCAGAAGCCTGGCGTGGCGACGAGCGACCACACGCGCTCCAGCGATGCCGCGATCAACGTTTCGCGCTCGATCCGGTCTTCACTCATGAGAAGGACTCCTTCACTGTGGACATAAGACGCAACCTATAGTTGCATGTCGCATCATCAGGCGCAACCCGTGAGTTGCACTTGCGGTGTGCCGTCTAACCGATGAGAAGGCAGATTCCCGTGGAAGCCCTGGCCTCGTCCGGTTCGGGGCTTGTCCCGGCATTGGTGGCGGCAAGTCGGGCCCTATCAGAGCAGCGCTGGCTGAGCATCGCTTCTCGTGTGCGGCCCGGCCGACATCAACGACCGCAGGCCGCATCTGGACGCTTTGCGCGAAGCGTGCCGTGTTCAGCGTCCGGTCCGTCCAGGGGAACGGCAGGTCCGCGTAGGTGTCGCGCATGTCATCCGACTTGTGGGCGGGCGTGGAGTCGAAGGCGCCGTAGGGCGAGTAGCCCGCCGGCGCCTGGGATGAGGGCACGCCATCGGGCGCCGGCCGCGGACGGGACCAGCGCCGATCACGTCTCCCCGCCGCAGCCCGGCCGGACGGTCATCAGGACGACGACGATCGCCCACAGCAGGTTGTAGATCCCCGCGAGCATGGACATCGTGCGCAGCTTCTGGCCGTCGCCGCCGTCGCGGAGCGCAGCGCGCCGGCGGGGGTGGATCTGCATGACGAGCAGGACGCCCCCGCTCGTCAGAGCGGTGCTTCGCTCACTCCGTGCCCGGTACAGCCGCGAACAGCCGCTCGACGGCCGCTCTGTCTCCGGTGACCGTCAACCGTTCCTGCGCAAGCGCCTCGTGGACGGTCAGCCGCTTCGTCACGAGCGCGCCGAACGTACCGGGGTCGGTGATCAGAACGGCGTCGGGGTCGGCCGGGTTCTCGCGGGTGATGTGCGGGTTTCCGTCGGTGACCTGGATCGTGAACTGGTCGTACTCGAAACGCAGCGCGTACGTGGCGGTCAGGCCGGCGACGGCGTCGGGGTCGAAACGCTGGCGTAGCGCGAGGACCGCCGCGTCGGCGCCGATGTCGGCGTCCGGGTCGAGCCGAGGCGACCGGCGGCCCCACCGGCCGAGGTGCGTGATGACCGGTCTCAGGTCCGCCCCCCACTCGGTCAGCTCGTACACCGTCGCGCTGACGGGCGGGCCGAGCCGGCGTCGCCGGACCACGGCGGCCTCCTCCAGCTCGCGGAGCCGCTGGGCGAGGATCCGGGCGTTGATCCCGGGCATGCCGCGTTCGAGGTCGGAGAACCGCTTGGGGCCGAGCAGCAGATCGCGCACCACGAGCAGCGCCCATCGCTCGCCGACCAGGTCGAGTGCATGGGCTGTGGCACACGCCTCGCCATAGCTTCGCACGAGCGGAAGCTTAGCACCTGCTTCTCTTGCACCACCATCTACTTGTATTTCGTAACCAAGCGGGCGTACGGTTCGATCCATGCGATTCGCCATCTCCATCCCGCAGTACGTCTCCGACGGCAGCTTCGACCCCGCCGCGCTGCGGCGGTATCTCACCCGCGCCGAGGAACTCGGCTTCCACAGCGCCTGGACCGGCGAGCAGCCGCTCGGCACCATGCCGCATCTCGGGCCGGTCGAGACCATGACCTACGCCGCCGCCTGCACCGATCGGATCCGGCTCGGCTGTGCCGCGTTCATCAGCTCGCTGCACAGCCCGGTTCACCTGGCCAAGAGTCTGAGCTCGCTCGACCAGCTCAGCCGCGGCCGGCTCGATATCGCGATCACCACCGGCGGGCGGTTCCGGCCGTTCGCGGCCTTCAGCGTGGAGCCGGACAGTTTCGTCGCGCGATTCACCGAAGGGCTGCGATTGATGAAGGAGCTCTGGAGCGAAGACCGAGTCGACTTCGACGGGCGGTTCTGGCGCTTGTCCGACGCGGCGATGGAGCCGAAGACCTACCAGAAGCCGCACCCGCCCATTTGGTTCGGCGCCACCGCACCGGCATCGCTGCAGCGAGCCGTCCGTCTCGGCGACGGCTTCTTCGGGGCGGGTTCCAGTACCACGGCGCAGTTCGCCGAGCACGTGCGCATCATCCGGCAGGCGCTCCACGACCAGCAGCGCGACCCCGCCGGCTTCCCTATCGCCAAGCGGATCTACATCGCCGTGGACGACGACGCCGCGCGTGCCCGCGAACGGATCGCCGCCTCACTCGATGCTCTCTACGGCTATTTCGGGCTGAGAGACCTGGCCCCGGTGGCCGTGGCGGGCACGCCGGACGACTGCGTGCGGGGCATCCGCGACGTGATCGACGCCGGTGCCGACATGATCCTGCTCAATCCGATGTTCGACGACTTCGAGCAGATGGATCGCCTCGCCGCCGATGTACTCCCCAAACTCCGCTGACGGAACAAGCCCGCAACCGCCGCACCTTCCGCGTCGAGACCGGCGCCTCCCGGCTGCGCTGCGTCATGCGCTCCTTCCGGGAACTGTCCGCGCAGCGCGGGCGGAGCTTCGACGAGCTGGAGTCCGCACGGACGTGGCTCGCCGGACGACCGGACTGCACCGGCCGCATCGGAGTGATCGGCTTCTGTATGGGGGGCGGCTTCGCTCTCCTCGCGGCGGCGCAGCCTGACTACGCGGCGGCCGCCGTCAACTACGGCACGGTCCCCAAGGACACCGCCCAGGCGTTGACCGGCGTCTGCCCGGTCGTGGCGAGCTACGGCGGACGGGACGCCAGCCTGCGGGGCGCCGCCGCCCGCCTGCAAGAGGCGCTGACCAGTCTGGACGTCCCCCACGACGTCCGCGAATACCCCGAAGCCGGACACGGCTTCCTCAACAAGCACAAGCCGCTGCTCATCACGCGGATCCTCGCCAAGGCCGGGTTCCGGCAGGAGGCCGCCGACGACGCGTGGGACCGCATCGACACGTTCTTCGCCGAACACCTGCACCAGACCACCGGGCAGCTCCCGCCGGCCGAGGCCCAGCGCTGAGCGCGGTGGCACGGCTGCCCCCATAGGTGGTCATTTCACGACTGGGGCGCCGGTCAACGATGGAGCGCGTCCGGGGCGCCGCCACGGCTGGCCCGCCGTCTATGACGCCGTCCTGACCGCTTTCATGATCTGCGCCAATCTCTGCGTGCCTGTCCCTTCCGCCGACTTCATCTGGAAGGGACATCCAGCTGTAGATCGTGATCCTCATCGTTCGTGGATAGATCGCCGCTTGCCGTGCAGGTCAGCTGCCTCGCAGCGTCCTGACGACCCCGATGGCCTCATCCAGCAAGTCGATAGGACAGCCCCAATAGTCATAGATGCCGCCTCGGGCGCGGTTGCTGCCGCAGATGACAAATACGCCTGTCCCCAGCTCAACCTTGAGATGGGTGGCCAGCCAGCCGACGAAACCGCTGTTGTCCACATGGCCGGCGAAGTGAAAAGAGAAGATTCCGAAACGTTCGACACCGTCGCGTTCCTGGGTGAGCGGGACCAGGCGGCTCCAACTCTCCTGGTCCCGAACGACCGCCAGTGTCTCGCCGGTGAGCGCCGGCGGTTGGTCGGCCGGAAACTCTTGAAAACACCAGACGCCGTCATGCACGACGAGGTCAGCCTGGGAGATCACACGACGTAGCCGCTCCTCTGTCTCTTCCGCAGTCTCAATACTCACACTGACCATCAGCGGGCCTCCTTGATGCCGGTGATGCCGTGATCCCACTCGGGGATCAACGCGCGGTCGCCTCCCCTGGCGGAACGAAGGCTTCTGACAGGGCACACGCAACGCCTCCGCCGCCTTGTCTATTCCACACGAAGGTCTTTCTGCCTGCGGAAACCATGACGAGTAAGACCACGATTTTCGTGATCGTTGGGTGGCTTGTCTTCGGTAGTGGCCGGCGCGGGCTTGGTGACGGCGTCGCCAGGCGGACCAGCCGAGCCGGCCGCCGGATCTTCGAGCCCAAGGGGACGCTCATCCCCCGGACGTGAACGTCCCGATGCCGGCGGCGCCTGGGCTGCGCGTGCATCCCAGCCAGGTCAGATTCTGCACGTCAGGCGGGCGAATGCACCGGTCTTCTGCCCTCCGATGATTCTTCCTCCGCGGCCTCCGAGGACGAGAACGGCAGACGGACAAGGAATCGCACGCCGGGGTGGACGTTCTCGACCCTGATGTTCCCGCCGTAGGCTTCGGTTATCTCCCTGGCTACGGTGAGACCGACGCCGGTGGCGCCATATGTGGTGCGTCTGTCGGTGTCTCGCTGGTGGAACGGCTCGAAAATCCGCTCGCGATCGTCCTCTCGGATGACGTCACCGTCATTGCTCACACTCAACATGACAGATCGCCCGTGGCGGAGGACGGCGACCGAGACTCTGGTGGCTGCGAAGGCTGCCGCATGATCGATCAGGGTTGTCACGATCCTCGTCAGCAGCGAGAACGATCCGTCGACAATCGCCCCTTTCGTCAGCTCCATCTGGATATGGCAGGGAGGACGTATCCGGCTCGACTGGCGGCGTGCAACGTCGGCGGCCACCAAGCATGCCAGGTCCATGGACTGATTGACGCCGTCCGGGCGGCCTGGAATCAAAGTCAGCACGATTAGGTCAGCGACAATCGCTTCCAGCCTTCTGAGTGTGTACAGGGCATTGTGGACAGCTACGGGCGCGTCTTCCGGGTGCATGTGAGCCTCCTCCAGATTGGCGCGCACTCCTGTAAGAGGAGTAAGAAGCTCGTGGGTGGCGTTGGCGGCCACTCGACATCCAAGTTGATGCCATCGCCCGTCCGCTGTTCCAAGGGTCAGGTGCTTCGCCTGGACCCGGTCATGTGACGGCCCGGTTTCTCGCAAGAGGTCGCTGATCATGGCCTCCAAGCGGGTGAGGGCGTGCAGAGCCCCGTCAACGGCCACGGACGCGTGCTGCGGGTACAGACCGGCCTCCTCCAAGTGGACGCGCACGCCAGTTAGAGCATTGAGAAGCTCGTGGGTGACGTCCGGGATGGTTGGATGCGTCCGATCCCAATGGCTTCGCTGTGTCAGAAGCCCCGCCCTCGGCCTGAGCAGTGCGGTGCAATTGCATGTGCTGTTCATGGTGCGCCCCCTGATAGCCGCTGACGCGGCGGCTGTGATCGTTCGATGGCACAAGCCTGACCTCGGGAACCACCCGTATGGGACCGATGAATTACCTCAAGCACTACCTATGTCACCCAGGCAGGTAGCGCAGCCATCGCGAGAGCCCACCGCAAGAGGCGGCCTCGCCGTTGGCGCCGATGAGGTGTTCGCCGCCGCTGCAGATGCCCAAGATCCACACTTCACTCGACGTTGAGGACGATCTTGCCGGTGGTGCGGCCGGTCTCGCCCAGACTGTGTGCCTTGGCGGCCTGCGAGAGGGGGAGGACGGTCTCGATCGTGGGACGGAGCCGACCGGTGGCCGCCAGGTCGGCGATGACGGTCAGGGTGGCGTGATCGGGTTCGACGAGCATGAATCCGGCGCGGATGCCGAGCGTCGCGGCGTGCGGCTTGAGGGCGTCATCGGCCGGTGAGGCGAGCGAGACCAGCGTTCCCCCGGCGCGTAGCACGCTCAAGGAACGGGTCCCGTAATCGCCGCCGATGGTGTCGAGCACGACATCGACGTCCCGGACGGCGGTGGCGAAGTCCGTGGTGGTGTAGTCAATGAGTTCGTCGGCGCCGAGTCCGCGCAGGAAAGCGTGCTTGTCGCGGCGCGCGGTGCCGATGACGTGGGCGCCGCGGGTCTTGGCGATCTGGACAGCGATGTGCCCGAAGCCGCCGGCGGCGGCGTGGATCAGGACCCGGTGGCCGGGCTGGAGGTGCGCGGTGTCGAAGAGCGCCTGCCAGGCCGTCAGCGAGACCAGCGGCAGGGCCGCCGCCTGGATATGGTCGATGTTGGGTGGTTTGCGGGCGAAGTGCCGAGCGGGCGCGGTCACGTACTGCGCGTACGCCCCGGCTTGGTGGGGGAAGCGCGGCATTCCGAAGACGTGGTCGCCCTCCTGGAACAATGTCACCCCCATGCCGACGTCCTCGACCGTGCCCGAGACGTCCCAGCCGACGGCGGGTGGATCTTCCCACAGCCCGAGGCCGCCGCTCGCCCGCTGCTTCCAGTCGGCCGCGTTGACCCCCGCCGCGTGGACCCGCACCAGGATCTCGCACGGGCCGGGTGTGGGGCGGGGCAGATCGGTCTCCCGTAGGTGCTCTGGTCCGCCCCATGAGTCCACGATGATCGCCCGCATCCACTGGGTGCTCTCGCTCATGCCGTACGTGCTCCTCTTCGATGTGCCGGACGCCGCTGCGCGCGGCCCAGTCTGCAACCAGAGGCAGGCGGTCACCATTTGGCTGAATGCCATTTTGTGCCAGGATCTGGCCATGCACCGTGTAGTCGTTCTCGTGCTCGACGGCGTCATCCCGTTCGAACTAGGCATTCCCTCAAGGATCTTCGGCGAGGCCACCGGGCCCGGCGGCGAACCGCTCTATGAAGTGATCACCTGCACCCTCGGCGGGCGACCGGTGACCAGCAGCGCGGGCTTCACCATCGGCGTCGAGCACGACGCCGATGCACTCGCCGACGCCGGCACCGTGGTGATCCCGCCGTCCGATGCCCTCGGACCGGCGCGCGAGCACGGCCTGCTGCCCGAACCCGTGGCCGAGGCGTTGTCCCGCATCCGGCCGGGCACCCGCATCGTGTCGATCTGCACGGCATCGTATGTGCTGGCCGCCGCGGGACTGCTGGACGACCGCCCGGCGACCACGCACTGGCGGGAGGCAGAGCACTTCCAGCGCACGTTCCCCCGCGTCAAGGTCAATCCCGGCGTCCTGTTCGTCGACGACGGCGACGTGCTCACCTCCGCCGGCGCCGCCGCCGGAGTGGACCTGTGCCTGCATCTGGTCCGGCGCGATCACGGCAGCGAG